>JAQUNC010000009.1 GCA_028717805.1 Atribacterota bacterium | reverse complement strand
GCCAAAATAATAGGAATACCAATATCGGGGAAACAAAGACTTAACCAGGAAGATAAATAAGCCATGGTATCTGTGCCATACACGATTAATACACCACCCAGCTGATTGTCTAATTCTCGAACTACAAGTGAAGTAATTTTCATCCAGTTTCCTGGATCCAGGTTGGAGCTGTCTTCCCCGGGTATTCCCCACGGCTCATAACAGATTAAATCAATATTCTTATCCTGGACAAAATGTTTGATATAACCATATAATAACTGAAATGATTTTTTACTGGGACTGGTCACTTTATTGTGTAATCCACTGGCAATTGTCCCTCCGGTAAAAATAACCAGAATTCTCTCTTTCCTTTTCATTTCTTACCCCTATTATTACATCTTGTACATCAGCAAGTACTAAGTTTAATAAAATAGCTTTCTATAATATGCCTTGTTTAGTTCTGTAAACTGAGTAACACGTTCTTATGTATAAGAAAATCATATTTTATATCTTTATTACCATAATTCTATCATTTTATTTCAGAAAAGTCCTCTCTATGCCCATTAGCTTGCCCATGTTTAATTATCATTGTTATTTAAATATTATTGTAATACATATGACAACATATTATAATATACTAAAGAAAGAATAATCTAAATACAAATACAAGCTAACTAGGACCTGGAATAAAACTCATTACCAATAATATATAGTAAGAAATTTATTGACGGGAGAAAGATCTTGAAATCAATTAAAAAAACAGAAAAATTAACCAGCCAGGTTTTTGAACAGTTAAAAGACCAAATTATTACTGGGAAGTGGAAGCCAGGATATAAAATACCTTCCGAAAATAAACTGACCGAGATATTAAATGTCAGTAGAATAACTATAAGAGAGGCTTTGCAAGCTTTAGTGGTTCTTGATCTTTTAGAAAAGAAAAGAGGGCAGGGTACTTTTGTTAAACACTCTTTTACTGATTCATTCATCAGTTCCCTTTTGCCGCTTATTCAATTTGATCGTTCTCAAGCCGTTTACATGCATGAATATAGAAAAATAGTAGAAATTGGCTCCATCGAATTGGTAGTGGAAAGAGCTTCTCTAGAAGATATTCAGAGATTAAAAAATATTTTGCAAGAAATGAATAGATATAAAGAGAACAATCTGGAAAAATTTGCCTTTGAAGATCTTAATTTCCACTTGGCATTATCACAAATTACCAAAAACCCCATTATTATTAGAGCAAATTTTGTTATTAAAGATTTTTTCCGAAACCACATGATTAAAATTGTAGAAGCTATGGGGACCGAACCCGGCTTGTATTTTCACGAAAAAATAATCCAGGCCATTGAAAAGAGAGATAAAAAAGAAGCAAGAAAGTTAATGAAGAAACACCTGGAAAATAATGAAAAATACTTACATCTTTATATGTAGCTAAAAAAGATTTTCTACTACTTAGAATAATTTTAAATAGAACCAGAAGTTTCTACGAACTCCCTTGACATTAGCGATAAATGCAACTAATATATTAGTTAAGAATATGTTGTAATACAACTGTTATCTTATAACTTTATTTAAAAAATGTTTCTTAAAACTTGAGAAGACTTAAGTTATGAGACCATCAAGAGATTAACTGTATCTTTTTGAAATAAATCTTATTAAGAGACGAATCATGGTCTGACTAAGGGAATAATATTCAGGAAGTGCTATATTTCCACGGAGTAATATCTATGGAAAATAAAAAAATCAGAGAATTGGAAAGAAAAGCAAAGATTGTCAGGGAAGGAATTTTAGACTGCATCGGAATTGATAAAAAAGGTCATCTTGGTGGCTCCATGTCCTCTGCTGATCTGGTAACTGCCCTATATTTTTACAAAATGAAGATTAATCCCAAAAATCCTGATGATCCAGAACGTGACCGTTTTATATTTAGTAAAGGACATTCTGTTCTTGCCCAATATGCCGCATTAGCAGAGTTAGGATATTTCCCTAAATCCGAATTAAAAAAGACTAAAGAGCTTGGTTCTATTTTACAGGGACATCCAGAAATAAGAACACCGGGCATTGAAGCGAATACTGGTTCATTAGGCCAAGGATTATCTATTGGTGTGGGAATGGCGTTGGCTGCAAAATTAGATCATAAAAATTATCGTATTTACGTAATTATCGGAGATGGTGAATTGTGCGAGGGACAGATCTGGGAGGCAATTACCTGTGCTAATTTTTATCGTTTAGATAACTTGGTAGCAATTGTTGATAAGAACCAGCTTCTGGCCAGCGGTGCTATTAAAGAAAGGTACGATATCGGTAATATTAGAGCAAAATTTAAGGCATATGGCTGGAAAACCTGGGAAATTGATGGACATAATATGACTGAGATTGTTGCTGCCTTAGATCAGACAGATCAGGTGAAAAATTCTCCCTGTGCCATCATTGCTCATACCATCAAGGGGAAAGGTGTTTCTTTTGCCGAGAACAATTATAGCTTCCACAATAATTCTTTAACTCCAGAGCAGTATGAGCAAGCCCGTAAAGATATTGCCAGTATCAAGGTATGAGGTAAAAATCGATGAAAATGGAAGATTTAAGAGAAGCATATGGCAAAGAGTTATTGGCAGTTGCCCGGATGGACGAGAGAGTAGTTGCCCTGGATGCGGATTTATGTGGCTCTACCATGACTATCTTTTTGGAAAAAGAGATGCCGGAAAGATTTTTTGAAATGGGTATAGCAGAGCAAAATATGGTTTCTGTAGCTGCTGGCTTATCTTTAGCGGGGAAAATACCATTTATAAATTCCTTTTCTGTTTTTGCTGCTGGTCAGCCCTATAACCAGATAAGACAGGGAGTAGCTCTACCCAATTTAAATATTAGAATTGTAGGTTCCAGTTGTGGTTTATCAGATGCTGGTGATGGTGCTACTCATCAATCAGTAGAAGACATTGCCATTATGAGAGCAATTCCAAATATGACTGTTATTGTTCCGGCAGATGCTGATGAAACTCGCCAGGCAGTGCGAGCCTCTCTAAGACATCAAGGGCCAATTTATATCAGAATTACCCGCAGTTCATTACCGATCCTAACAAGTCACCATACAGTATTTGAGATAGGGAAAATGTACTGCTTGGCCGAAGGTTCGGATATTACTATTTTTGCTACCGGCATAATGGGGTTTCAGGCATTACAAGCTCATGAAATCTTAAGGGAAAAGGGAATTTCAGTGCGAGTAGTTAATGTAAGTACCATTAAGCCTTTACATCTGGAAGAGGTATTGAAACATATTAAAGGGGTAAAAGGGATTGTTACCGCTGAAGAACATAGCATTATTGGGGGATTGGGAAGTGCCATTGCAGAAACACTATGCGATAGGATGATACCCATCAAAATGATAGGAATAAAAGACCAGTTTGGTCAATCTGCCAGGACTCATGAGGAGTTACTGGAATATTATGGTTTAACACCCCAAGCAATTATAAAGGAAGTTGAAACTTTACTTGAATGAATTATGTATTTAAAATTAAGATAAAGTTTTAACTTTTTTCAAGAAAGGAGTTTTATTATGTCCAAACCAAAAATCGGTTTTATCGGAATAGGTATTATGGGCTTTCCCATGGCCAAAAATTTACTCAAGGCAGGCTATCCCCTTATAGCTTACGATATAAATCAGGAAGCCCTGTATGGTCTAACCAAAGAAGGTGCCGACCGGGGAGAATCCTGCGCCCAGGTGGCTAAAAATTGTGATATTATCATCACCATGTTACCCAACTCACCCGATGTCCAGAAGGCTATTCTTAGCAAACAAGGCATTTTAGAAGGAGCCCGTCAGGGTCAAATCCTCATCGACATGAGTTCCATTGCCCCCTTAGTTTCTCAAGCCCTTGCCCGGGAGCTGGCCAAGAAAGGTATAGATATGTTAGATGCCCCAGTAAGTGGGGGACAGGAGAAAGCCCAATTGGGAACCTTAGCCATAATGGTAGGGGGGAAAGAGGAGATTTTCCATCATTGTAAACCCATTCTAGAGGTAATGGGTAAACCGGTTCTGGTCGGTGATATTGGTGCTGGTGGCACCACTAAATTAGTTAATCAGGCTATTGTGGCGGTCAATATCGCCATTGTGGCTGAAGCCCTGCTCTTGGGTAAGAAGGCTGGCGTGGATCCCGAGCGTATCTTTGAAGCCATCCGGGGCGGACTGGCCGGCAGCCAGTGTCTCACGGACAAGGCACCCCGTATGTTCAGTGGAAACTATGATCCCGGATTCCGCATGAGATTACATGTTAAAGACCTGACCAATGTCTTACAGACCAGTCAGGAACTTCATAATACCATGCCTTTAACTGCCCAGGTCATGGAGATGATGCAGGCCTTGATGGCTGACGGTCATACCGAAGTGGATCATGCCGGACTGGCATTGTTTTATGAGAAAATGAATGGAATTTCCTTGAGGAAGGAGTAGTTGGTAATAATCAAAGGAGGTGAGGTTTAGCAGAAAATAAATAACAGGCTAGATTGACTATCTACTGTAGGTGTAAATTACTATTTTGATAGAAAATTTAAGGAGGTAATATAATGAAAAATTTAAATAAATGCATCTTTTTATTAATAATGATAAGCTTGCTCATTTTATTAGCTGGAGGGCAAAATGTTTTAGCTCAAAGTGAGAAGTTGTGGCCTAAGGGTACTCCAGTGGTAACTGTTGGATTTGGAGCAGGTGGGGGTACTGATACGGCAGTAAGACCAATATTAGCTAAGATGGAGGAATATCTGGGTGAAACAGTTAATGTAGTTAATATGGAAGGTGCATCCAGTGCGGTAGCGGCAGAACATGTACTTTCTCAACCAGCCGATGGATATAATATGTTTGCTACTGGTTCCGGTCCGCTTTCTGGTTTCCGGGTAATGGGCACCAGTAATACTTCATGGCGAGATTGGATTTCCTGGCATCCTTTTAATGGACCAGCTGCTTTATTGGTTAAAGACGATTCTCCTATCCAAACATTTGAAGAAGCAATGAAAGCGATTAAAGAAGAAGATTTAAACTTTGGTATCTCAGGTTTTGGTGTAGGTCCCCATGTTCTTGTCGAAGCAATATTTCAAATAGCGGATATTCCTTCTCCCAACTATGTAACAGCTGGATCCTGTCGGAATGCAGCTGTTGCTTTATATGCAGGAGAAGTAGATATAGCCATGTGTACCTTTTCATCCGCTGTTGATTTCGTGAAAGCCGGTCAATTAAAGGCGCTGGTTGTCACAACTGCTGATCCTTATCCTGTTGATGATATTATTATTCCTTCTATTACTGATTTACTGGAGGACAGTGAAAATGTGCCGTTACTTTCCGAGACCTGGCCTGTTTTAATTAGAAGAGAAACACCGCAGAATATTATTGACAAGTTAAATGAAGCTTTCTTATGGGCGATTGAACAGCCAGAAATTAAGGAATTTGCTGACACAAAAGCCCTAAATATTGTAGGTTATTATGGTGAGGAAGCAGATAAATTCTTATCCTTCTCTGAAGCAGGATACTCCTGGGCTCTCTATGATAGTGGATTGGCAGAAAAATCACCAGAAGGTTTTGCTATTCCTAAATTAGCAGATTGGGATTGGGAAAAAGAGAAAAACTTCTAAAACAAGAGAAATTATCTTTAATGAGAGAAGGGATTTGAAATCCCTTCTCTCATTGTTACTTTATTTTGCTAAGAGTGGATAAATGATATGGGAAAAATGGATAAAATGGCTGCTGCAGATCTTATGATGGGTTTATTTCTAATTGTATTTGGTGGAGTTGCTATCCGGGCTTCCTTAAATATGAAAGTTTATAAGACCTTTTTAGATGCTCCCGGATTTTTTCCTTTTATTCTGGGAATAATTTTTATTTTTTTAGGAAGCATACTGACTTCATCATCCTGGCGCAGAAAAGGCTATGAGCAAATCAAATCTGGTCTTAGAAAATTTAAGTTTACTCATCTCTTTCAGAATATTCAGGTTCGTAGAGTAATGACTTTAATCGTCTTCATGGTTATTTATATTTTTATCTTAATTGATAGAATTCACTTTACCATAGCAACAGTTTTATATCTATTCTTCACTCTGTACTATTTAAAATCAGCAAACCTTATTAAGATAATAATTATTTCTATTACAACTTCATTCTTAATAAGTACTTTTTTTACCAGATTTTTTCGTATACCTTTACCATAAATTTACTAAGGGAAAAGAGGAGATTTAAACAATGCTTGACTCATTTTTACATCAGGCAGGTATGTTTTTCCATGCTTTTTCAGCCCAGCTCTACTTAACAAATATTTTAGTCTTAGCTGGTGCCACATTTATGGGCATTATTGTGGGGGCAATTCCGGGTTTGACAGCCACTATGGCTTTAGCCTTGCTTATCAATTTGAGTTATGGCATGCAATTTGATTTAGCTATCTCCTTTTTACTGGGAGTTTATGTGGGAGCTATAATGGGTGGTTGTTATTCCGCCATTATGGTTAACATCCCTGGTACACCAGCTGCTGCGGCTACCGCCATAGACGGATTTATCCTGGCTAAGAGAGGAGAAGGAGGATTAGCAATAGGGGCTGGTGTTATTTCTTCTTTTATTGGCATGTTGATAAGTATAGCCTGTCTTATTTTTCTCACCCCCTTTGTATACAAGATTGCTTTAAAATTCGGTCAGTGGGAATATTTTCTCCTGGCTGTATTTGGTGTCATGATTTGTGGCAACCTGTCTACCGGGAAAGATCCGATAAAAGGATGGGTGGTAGGCTTTTTAGGATTTTTTACTGCTATGATTGGTTTGGACAAAGTCTATGCCTACCCTAGATTTACCTTTGGATTGTTACAATTAAAGGGTGGAATATCTCTTATCCCCGCTTTGATTGGGGTATTTGGTATTTCGGAAATTCTAATTGTTTTAGAACAGGAGGTTCCCTATAAAATCCTGGGTAAAGTTACCAAAGTTATACCCAGCTGGAAAACTATTTGCTCCCTTATTCCTACCGCAATACGTTCGGGAATTATTGGAGTAGGTATTGGTGCGGTACCCGGAGCAGGAGAAGATGTGGGAGCCTGGGTGGCTTATGATGTGGGAAAAAGAAGTTCTAAACAGGGAGAAAAATATGGTACCGGATGTCTGGAGGGAGTGGCTGCTGCTGAAACAGCCAATAATGCCGTAATCGGAGGGGCCATGATTCCCTTATTAACTCTGGCGGTTCCGGGAAGCCCTCCTGCTGCTATGTTTCTTGCTGCTATCTGGCTTCATGGCGTTCAACCCGGTCCAATGTTGCCCATTGAACATCCCGGATTTCTTTATGAAGTTGCTATCTCTCTTTTAATAGCAACATGCTTTATGTTAATATGGGGACTAATAATTGCCAAACCCATTGCTTCATTATTAAAATTGAGAAGAGAAATTTTAATGCCCCTTATTTTACCCCTTACGGTAATCGGCGCTTATGCAGGAGGAGTAAGGATTTTTGATATAAAAGTAACCTTTTTCTTTGGTATTTTAGGCTATGTTCTGCGTAAATTAGACTATCCTATGGCACCACTGGTTCTGGGGATTATCTTAGGACCTCTGGCCGATATCAGTTTCCGCCAAGCACTGATGCAGAGCCGTGGAAGTCTGATACCTCTATTAGGGAGACCGGTGGGCATAGTTTTACTGGCTGCCATTGTATTAATTGCCTACAGTGGTTTTCGCAGAACAATTGAGTATACTAGAAAACATGCTCAGATAAATGCTGAAACGATACAAGAAGGAAAGTGATAAATATGGATAGGTTAGCTAAAAAAATTGCTATTATTACCGGAGCAGCTGGAGGAATTGGTTCTGCTATTTCCTTGCGCTTTGCCCGCGAAGGAGCATTAGTATTGCTATGTGATTTGGACAATTCATCCGGAAAGGATTTGGAGAATAAAATTAGACAGAGTGACGGAAAGGCTGAATTTTTTCCCATGGATGTTACCTTAGAAAAGGATTGGAAGAAGCTGATATCTTACCTAATAGATTCTTATCAACAATTAGATATTTTAATAAATAATGCCGGAATTAATATAAGAAAACCAATAGAAGAGATGGAGGTTGAGGAATGGGATACCATGATGCGGGTGAATGTCAGGAGTGTCTTTCTGGGGACCAAGCATATCTTGCCAGTAATGCGAAAACAAAAAAGTGGAAGTATCATCAATATGTCTTCCATTTGTGGATTGGTAGGACACAAATATACTCCGGAAGCATATACAGCATCTAAGGGGGCTATTACCCTGTTAACTAAATCCACAGCGGTCAGATATGCTAAAGAAGGTATCAGAATTAATTCTCTGCACCCCTCTACAGTAAGAACTGATCTGGTAAATAAGATGTTGACAGATCCTGAAAGATTGCAAGAAAGGCTTGGTGAGATTCCATTGGGACGATTAGCAACAGTTAATGATGTAGTTAATGCCGCTCTTTTCTTAGCCTGTGATGAGTCATCCTTTCTCACCGGGGTATCTCTACCGGTTGACGGAGGTTTAACTGCGTACTAAGTAGACCAGAACATAAGTCTATGAACGTCAATAGAGTTTAAAATATTTCTAATATACTTCCCGATTTTCTTCTTAAAATTTCTATATCCTTATTGATTATTATCATAGTATTCAAATTGGTTAATATGTTATAATTGTAATCAATCTAATAAAAACTATCTTTTAATTATATTGAGTAAAGGGGCTAAAAATGAAATTTCTAATAGAAGAAAAGCTAAGAGAAACTGATGATGTTTTCAGTTTTATCCTCCAACCACAGGAACCCATTTCTTGGCAAGCAGGACAGTATGTTCTTTATAAGGTTCCTCATGATAATCCCGATAACAGGGGAGATACCCGTATTTTTACCATCTCTTCGCCACCCTTTCAAAAAAAGATTAGACTTACTACCCGTTATTTATTTGCAGAAAGCAGTTCTTTCAAAAAGGCTCTCTTTACCAAAGAGGCAGGAGATATAGTAGAGGCTATTAAAATTGATGGGAGCTTTACCATAAATGTGGAGGATAAAAAATTAGTCTTTGTTGCTGGTGGAATTGGCATCACTCCCTATCATTCTATTCTCCTGGAATTGGAAAAAAGGGAAGAAAACAAGGATATTATATTGATTTACAGTAATAAGAATGAAAATCATATTATTTTTAAGGATACCATAGAACGATTAGCAAAACAGTATGATAGGTTAGACATTGTTTATCTTTTTTCACCACAGCGCTGTGACATCCCTTTAATTAAAAAGGTAGTTCCAGATATAGCCGAGCGAATTTTCTATATATCTGGCCCTATGGTTATGGTTAAGTCGGTAGAAGAAGCCTTGCACGAGCTTGGTGTTGATGGGAAAAAGATAAAAAAAGATTATTTTCCTGGCATTACTGAGTAAAAGATATAATAACATAGTGGGGATAGTACTATGAATCAGCTATCAGGAGAAAAGAAAATAAAAATCGTTGATTTAGGATTAATTGATTATGAAGAGGCATTATTAATTCAGGAAAGATTGCTTAAATTAAGACAGGAAGACCGTATCGATGATACTTTACTCCTTCTGGAACATGAACCGGTAATCACTATAGGAAAAAGAGGTAACAGCAGTAATATTCTAGCACCAAAAGAGTTTTTAGCAGAACAGGGTGTAAAGGTTTGCTCTATTGGTCGAGGTGGGGATGTAACCTATCACGGTCCCGGGCAGATTGTAGGTTATCCCATTATGCGCTTTCTAAATCATGTACCCGGAATTAAGGAATTAGTAAGAGCTTTAGAAGAAGTTTTTATTCAATTACTCAATAAATATTATCAAATTGCAGCTGGTCCTATTCCTGAATATCCCGGAGTTTGGGTGGGGAATGATAAAATCACTGCTATTGGTTTATCAATTCACTCCGGAGTTACAATGCACGGATTCGCCTTTAATGTCAACACCGATTTAACTGCCTTTCAATGGATATTATCCTGTGGTATTACCGGTAAAGGGGTAACTTCCATTAAAAAATTAACAGATAAAAAGCAGGATATTGCCATAGTGAAAAAGCAGGTTATACAATGCTTTGGAGAAGTTTTTCGTCTAAAGCCTTATTGGGAAGATAAAACAACCTTACTTCAAAGTATGGAGCTATTAGAATGATTACCAGAAAACCAGATTGGTTAAGGATAAAATATAGAAAGAATGAAGAGACCGAACAGCTTATTTCCTTGCTAAATCGTCTATCACTCCATACAGTATGCCAGGAAGCCATGTGTCCTAATCTTCTGGAGTGTTTTAGCAAAAAGACTGCTACCTTTCTAATTTTAGGCAAATATTGTACCAGGAATTGTACTTTTTGTAATGTTCAGAAAGGAGAACCTGAACCGGTTGATGTTTATGAGCCGGAGCATATAATGCAGGCAGTACAAGAGCTTGGTTTAAAATATGTAGTAATTACCTCAGTAACTCGCGATGATTTGTCGGATGGCGGAGCATTTCAATTTATTCAGACTATTCAGAAATTACAACAGTTTTCAGAAGAATTATTAATAGAGGTGCTTATTCCGGATTTTGCTGGAGACTGGAAAGCATTAGCTGGTGTACTTCAAGCTGCTCCCGATGTATTAAATCATAATATGGAAACAGTACCCCGCTTATATAATGAGGTAAGACCAAAAGCGGACTATCATCGTTCTCTTGCTGTTTTAAGCAATAGCAAGGAGATTGCCCCGGAAATAATAACCAAATCAGGAATAATGGTTGGTTTGGGAGAAAGGGAAGAGGAAGTAATTCAAGTTTTACATGATTTAAGATCAGTAGATTGTGATATGTTAACCATAGGGCAGTATCTAACACCTTCCCGCCGGCATCACCCTATTATGGAATATATTTCCCCGGAACAGTTTCTATTCTATAAAAAAACGGCTTATCAGATGGGTTTCAAAGGAGTTGCCTCTGCGCCTCTGGTTAGAAGTTCACATGGAGCAAGAGAATTGTATCTCAACTTAACTTAAATTATTGGTTTTTTATTTAACCATGAAAAGCAGATTTTACAAGGGGATAATGGTTAAAAAATTAGGAGTTTCTTAAAATCACCCGCTATAGTAATGCAGATTTACTCTAAGATTAAAGGAAGTTTTCTGAAGTGATTATGAATTTTTCTGATGAAGAAAAAGAGGGCATTGTGGTTATCGGCGGTACCAATATTGATATAAAAGGAAAGCCTAAAAATGTTCTTCAATGGGATACTTCCAATCCCGGAACCATACGGATTAGTCATGGCGGTGTTGGGAGAAATATTGCCCATTATTTGGGATTACTAAACATCCCGGTAAACTTTTTAACTGTAGTAGGTGATGATGAGGAAGGCAGAGAGATTTTGGAAAAGCTAAGAAAGGCCCATGTTCAGACCAGAGATGTCATTCTGTCCAAAAAGGATCCAACCGGAAAGTATATAGCTGTATTGGATGAAAAGGGAAATATGCAGGTTGCCGTAAGTGATACTGTGATTATGAAAAGGGTCACTCCCCGTTATCTTATTGCCAAATCCGGGATTATAATGAAAAACCGCCTTGTTATCATGGATACCAATCTTACTACCCAAGCAATTCATTATGTTGCCTCTTTATGTAGCAGAGAAAACATACCTATGATTGTTGATCCAGTATCAATAGTAAAAAGCAGAAAATTATTAGGAATTTTACCTAAAATTAATTATCTCACTCCTAACATCGGTGAGCTTGGTGCTCTTTCCGGTCTAGTAATAAAAAATTCTGCTGATCGAGAGAGAGCCATAGAAAGGCTCATGAAAAAAGGTGTTCAGAACATTATCTTGACTAACAGCACTCAGGGTGTTTATATTTATTCAGTGCAGGTTCCAGAGGGAGAGTTTATTAATACCAGGAGAAGAAAAATGGTAGACTGTACTGGAGCAGGTGATGCACTGGTAGCTGGAATAGCCTACGGATTATATCATAATTATAGACTTTACCAGTCGGTTCAAATAGGTCTTATTATCTCAGTCTTAACGGTTAATTCTCCTGAGTCGGTCTATCCCCAGCTTGATGAAGTTATGGTTAAAAAACAAATGGTAAGAATATTCAGGATTTTATAATGATGGATTATTTTGAAATTTCAGAAGAAATAAGAGAGGCAATCGGCAAAGGTAAAAGAGGCAAACCGGTTGTGGCACTTGAATCTAATCTTATCACCCATGGCTTGCCCTTTCCGGAAAATATTGATACAGCTTTCCAGATGGAAAAGAATATACGTGAACAGGGAGCTATTCCTGCTACTATTGCCATTATAGATGGTAAGATAAAGGTGGGTTTAAGTCATGATGAAATTGAGAAGCTTGCCCATTCTAAAAGTACTATTAAAGCCAGCAAGAGAGACTTATCCTCTCTTATTGCCAAGGGCATGAATGCAGGAACCACTGTAGCTTTAACCATGTGGATAGCTCATCACTGTCAGATAATATTCTTTGCAACCGGTGGCATTGGAGGAGTTCATAATAATTACCAAGGAGAATATCCTATGGATATTTCTACTGACTTAACTGAGCTTGCCAGGACTCCAGTGGCGGTAATCTGTTCTGGTGCCAAGGCTATTCTAGATATTCCCCATACCATGGAATATCTAGAGACTGTAGGTGTTCCGGTATTAGGTTACCAGACAGAAGATTTACCTGCTTTTTATAGTCAATCCAGTCATTTGAAAGTTGATTATCCTTTAAAAGATAGCTGGGAAGCAGCTCAAGTGGTTTGGGCTCATTTACGATTGAAATTAGGGACCGGTTTATTAATAACCAATCCGGTACCCACTGAATTTGCCCTTAGCAAAAAGAAGGTTGATCACTGGATAGAACAAGCTATGAAGTTAGCCCACCAGGATAATATTAAAGGTAAAAAACTTACTCCTTATTTGCTCAATAAAATAAAAGATCTTAGTGATGGAAGAAGTTTAAAAGCAAACATAGAACTATTAAAACATAATGCCTGCATAGCTGCCCAGATCGCCCTGGCCTATCAGGAAATCTTTCTATCTACTGCTAATAAATAGACAAATTGTTACCTGCAGTCTGACGTAATTGGTAATATTACCCAGAGAAGATTTCTGCACTAATTATTATCATATTGTTAGCTTTAACTATCCATAATATTTTAAGATTGTTCAGGAGGAAGGAATCCCTTTAAGTATGTTTGTTTAATCTTTTTTAAAGCCTGGTTACGCCTGTAGTTAATTATTTGCTGGGATTTACCCAGCATATTTCCAATTTCCGCATCTCGATACCCACACCAGTAATAGAGCAAAATAATCTTCCGTTCCTGCCAAGCAAGCTTACTTAAGCATTCCTCAATAACAATATTTAGTAAGTGATTTTCTAAGTCATGATAATTCATTCAATCCCCCATAATTAAAAAAGTCATACGTTGCTAGTCGATAGTCGTTTGTCGTGTGTCGGTAGTCGATCGTAGAGAGCAAAAATATAGTCATAATATAAGAAGAGCTTATTGGTTGTTCTTTACAAAATGAACTGACAACTAAAAACTTTATTTCCCACTATGATTCCCATACAGTTTTCTCCAATACACCCAAAGCCCCCATTTAATCCTTTTCTTCATATATCCGGCAAAGGTTACCGGTGGTATCAGCCGGTACTGGTAAACACCGGAAATAAAGTATAAAACAGCCTGTTGATAGGCATCTTCATATTCCAGTCCCAATAGCTTGAAAAAGCTAGCCTGTCTTTTTAAGAGAGGATTAAATTGCTCAATTAACTGTGCCATAGCTTCCTTATCTCCACCTTTAGCCTTTTGTATTAATTTATTCATTATTTTCATGATAAAAATTTAGTTACCTCCTGAATCAGCTATTATTTAATTTTTTATAAGTAATTTTTTATTAATAAAATGTTTTTGGTATATAATAAGTCATGGGATATTATTTTGTAGTCCAGTAACAGTAAAAATAGAGGATATTTTTACTAAAATTTTGCTCAAAAAGACTTAAAAGTAAAAGCAAAAGGGGATTTATTGCTGAAAAAAAGATTAAACTTAAGGAGATTTTAAAAAATAACAATTTAAGAAAGACTAACTTACTGAAAAGCAATCTTGAAAAAAAAGCGATAAAAGGGTAACATTATTTACTACAGGCTGATTATTAGATAAAAAAGCTAATCGCCACTAGTGTTTAACCTATTTTACTGCTTAGGTTGAATGGAGGTGGATAATAAAATGAGAAGATTTAAAATAATATTTCTTTTTCTCATATTAATCCTTTCTTTAATGATGTTTGACACTGCAATCTTCTCACAGGAAACAGAAGAATCTGTCTACCATCAACGTCGAGAGAAGATGGTAACCAGTCAATTAGTTGCCCGAGATATTACCGATACACTAGTCTTGGCGGCCATGAGAAAAGTTCCCCGACATGAATTTGTAGATAGCCGAGTTAAGGATGAAGCATACAATGATTATCCTTTAGGTATTGGTGAAGGTCAGACTATTTCCCAACCCTATATTGTCGCTTTAATGACTCAATTACTGGAGCTAACTGGAGAAGAAAAAGTCCTGGAAATAGGTACCGGCTCTGGCTATCAAGCCGCCATTTTAGCAGAAATAGTAAGGGAAGTTTATACTATAGAAATTTACGAATCATTATCCCTAAAGGCACAAGATCTGCTAAACAGGCTGGGTTATAATAATGTTAAATTTATGGTTGGAGATGGCTATTATGGCTGGGAGGAGGAAGCACCCTTTGATGCTATTATAGTTACCTGTGCTCCCGATCATGTACCTCCACCTTTATTAGAACAATTACATCCAGAGCATGGACGAATGGTCATTCCGGTCGGTAGTGTGTGGATGATTCAAACCTTAATGAAAATTTATATCAAAGAAGGCAATAGAGTTTCGGAAGGAATTACTGGCGTTCTTTTTGTACCCATGCTCAGGTGAATTGATTAAACTTATTAAATCTTGTTTAGGTATTTTAATCCTGCTTTAAAGAAAGCGGTAAAGAAAATGAAGCAGAAAAAGATTGGTATACCTTATGCACTCTATTTCTATGAATACTACCCTCTCTGGAAAGAGTTTTTAACTCGCCTGGGAGCAGAGGTAATACTTTCTAAGTCTACTAATAAAAATATTCTTGATTTAGGAATACGTTCTTCTCTAAGCGAGGTCTGCCTGCCGGTAAAGGCGTTCTATGGACATGTATTAAGTTTAGCCGATCAGGTAGATTATATGTTGATTCCTAGAATGGTATGTGTTGAAAAGGGTGCCTTCTTTTGCCCCAAGATTATTGGTCTTCCGGACATGGTAAAAACTTCCCTTACTTCTTTATGCCCAATTATCAATCCGGTTGTTGATATTAGAAAGTCTTATGGTACCTGGAAGAATAGTTTATTTCAGGTAGGGCAATTGGTAACTGAAAATTCTTTAGCTATCTCCAGAGCCTTTTCTGCCTCCTGGGAGAATTTCCAGAAAAATTATGTGGCTAACATTTTAGATCCCAAAACACTTAGACCCGGTCTATTAAACATCGATACTAATAGTGCTAGGAAGCAATTACCAGAGATACCAATTAACATTGCCGTAGTTGGTCACGATTATCTCATTAATGATTCCTATATTAACTTAAACTTGATAGAGAAGTTGAAGAATATGAAGGTTAATGTGCTGACACCGGGAATGGTGCCCCCTAATATTGTTAAAAAACAATTGAAAAAGCTATACAAGCCAATTTTCTGGAGTCTTTCCCGAAAAGTAACAGGTGCTGCCTTTTATTATTTTGAAAACCGGGTGGAGGGAATTATACATTTAACTTCCTTTGAATGCGGAGAAGATTCCATGGTAGGTGAGCTGATTCATCATCAAAGCCAGCAGCACCCTGGAGTTGCCTATACTGAATTTGTTTTTGATGAGCATACCGGAGAAGCGGGTATCAATACCCGTATTGAGGGCTTTCTGGATATGATCAGGAGGAAAAAGAGAAATGAAATTAGCTTTGCCCCGTCTTGGTAATATTGACGTGATTAATGAAACTATTATTACAGATATGGGACATGAGCTGGCAGAGGTGCCGCCAAACAGTAAAAAAACTCTGGACTTGGGAGTCAGATATTCGCCGGAATATTGCTGCTTGCCTTTAAAGATTGCTCTGGGTAATTTTATAGAGGCTCTGGAACTCGGTGCTGAAGGGCTAATTATGGCCGGTGGCTGGGGACCATGTCGGTTTGGTTATTATGCTCAAGTACAGCGTGATGTACTTATAGACCTGGGATATGACTTTAAAATGATTATTATGGAAATTCCCCGGGGAAACTGGATGACCCTATGGGATAATATTAATATCTTACGTAATGGTAGAAGCTGGTCTTATATGATTAATCAATATCGATTAGCCTGGCAGAAAATTTTGTTAATGGAAAAACTGGAGAATAAAGTATTACAGGTTCGACCAAGGGAAAAGAAGAGAGGGGAATCCTCCCGAGCATTAAAGGAGAGCATGATTAAGATAAAGAAGGCAAAAGATCTGGAAACGCTGAAGCAAATTGAAGAAGATAGTCTAAGTAAATTTAAGGAAATTACTGATTTTCAAAAGAAAATTCTTATTAGAATAGCCCTGGTGGGGGAATTCTATGTCTCTCTGGAGCCTTTCTCCAATCATCATCTGGAAGAGAAGCTTGGTTATCTGGGTGTAGAGGTAGTAAGGAAAAATTCTATCGAAGCCTGGATTGGCCCTATTATAAGGTTGAAAATTTTCAAGGACAGCGTTAAGGAGGAGAAGGAGTTTGAAGAAGCCGCCTACCATTACCTGGCACATTCAGTAGGCGGCGAAGGGCAAACCACTGTGGGTAATGTGGTGTTGGCTCATCGGGAAGGATTAGATGGAGCTATTCAGGTTATTCCCTTTACCTGTATGCCTGAGATTGTTGCCGAGACTATTTTAAAAAAGGTTAGCGAGGATTTAAATTTTCCTACTTTAACATTGACCTATGATGAGCAAACTGGTGAAGAAGGTCTTAATACCCGTATAGAAGCTTTCATTGATTTGCTTAAAAAGAGAAGGAAGAAGGTAGTGATGGTATCATGAGGACATTTTTAGGGATTGATGTAGGAGCAGTAAGCACTGATCTCGTTTTATTGGATGAAAATAATAATGTACTTAGCGATGTTTATCTGAGAACTCAAGGGCAACCAATTGCAATGATCAAGGAAGGGCTCTCTATTATTAAAAAAGAGAATAAGGGTATTTCCTTAGAAGTAATAGGTGTTGGTACCACAGGTAGTGGAAGAGTGCTAGCCGGGGCTATAGTGGGAGCCGATATTATAAAGAATGAAATTACCGCTCATTCTGTAGCAGCATTATATATAAATCCTGAAGTACGTACCATCTTTGAGATAGGTGGTCAAGATTCTAAAATCATTATTCTCCAGAATGGGGTAGTGGTTGATTTTGCCATGAATACCATTTGTGCTGCCGGTACCGGGTCTTTTCTAGATCATCAAGCTTATCGTTTGGATATTCCTATTGAAGAGTTTGGTAATTATGCTTTACGTTCGGAGAATCCGGTACGCATAGCCGGAAGATGCACAGTCTTTGCGGAGTCGGATATGGTCCATAAGCAGCAGATGGGTTATAAAAAAGAAGATGTCATTGCCGGTTTGTGTGAAGCATTGGTGCGTAATTACCTTAATAATGTAGGAAAAGGGAAGAGAATTTCACCACCTGTCTTCTTTCAGGGTGGTGTTGCTGCTAATTCCGGAATTAAGAAAAGTTTTGAAAAGGAAACAGGTTATGAAATAATCGTTCCGGAGTATTACCGGGTAATGGGAGCTATAGGAGCGGCTTTATTGGTCAAAGAAGAAATGGAGCAAAATCCCCGTACCTCTACTTTTTATGGGTTCGAGTTAGTTGAGCGGGATTATCAAACTTCCGGATTTGAATGCGACGGTTGCCCCAATCATTGTGAAGTGATAGAAATAATGATTGATGGTGAACCGATTGCTCGCTGGGGCGATCGTTGTGGCAAATGGTCTATAGGATATCAAGCAATTCGATAGGAAATCAACTATAAAATTAAAACTCTAATCTAACTACTAAATACCAACCTAACTACCAGTGACTGAAAACTATATTTACCCCTTTCTGCTATAAATTTTATTACTGATTTTTTCCAAAAATAGTATAATATAGAATAATTACATTTCTTTTAGTTTTCTTTCCTTATTTTATCTTTTATCTCTTCTCCACCTGATTCAATCTTTTTCTTGTAAGAGAAAAGGTAATGTAGGTTAAAAGTAATCCTCTGCTTGAAAAATAAAGAATAAGGGGTCAGGCTTCACAATTTCACAAACTATTATACTAAAAATGCCTTTTTATTTCCTCATCTTCTGTAATATTATTAGGTATTCTCGAGCAGCTTGTTGAGACCTGAACCTAAAACCTACAAAACTTAAGGAGGAATAAAAGTGTTTTCACAAACTGATGTATTAGGTTTCGCTAGAGAAGCCTATGAAAAAGGAAAAGCTGATTTTAAAGTAGATATAAGTTCAATAGCATTGCTTGTCATAGATATGCAAGATGAATTTGTAAAACCAAGTTGGACTCCATTTTGGGTACCTGAAGCTACCAAACAGGTTCCAAAAATAAAGAAATTAATTGAACATTGTAGAATTATTAAAGCTCCTGTTATATATACAGCTTTTGCAGATACACATATGGGATTAGATAGACCTAGAAGTGGAAGTTTTATGCCTAATAGATATGATAAAAAACTGGATAATGATAATGAGTGGTTTAAAAAAGGGAATATATATGATGAATTAAAACCATTAGATAATGAGGTAATAATTTATAAACCTTCATATGGAGCTTTTTATGATACTCCTTTAGATACAATATTAAAAAATTTAAACATAGAAAGTGTAATTATATGTGGAACTTTAACCAATTTTTGTTGTAGCACCACAGCGAGGCAAGCTTATGAAAGAGGATACAAAGTAATATTTGGTAGTGATATTAATTCAGCAGATGATAAAAAGTTACATGAAGTCGAAGTTAAAGTAATGAGAAAGGGTTTTGCCAAGGTTTTAAACCATTTAGAGATAATAGTATTATTAAAGTAAGTTTTGGCGTGTGATGGTAGTATGTAATGGGATCAAGCTTGTTGAATATAATTTAGAATTTCAAAAAATAAGAGGAGTCAGGTTATGTTTTCTCACGAACCCGGTAAATCTTTTTTGAAAATTATATTTACCTTAATAGGTACTTTTTTTGTCTTCACCTTATTTAGAGTTGATATGGCAGCAAGCGAAAATATCTCTCCAGAAACTCTGGATTCCCTACCGATAAATACAGTAGTGTTAAATGATGATTCGCTTAATGAACTTATTTATATTTCTTCTGACCACAGTATTCTGGTATTCAGAAGAATTACTCAGCAATTGATAAGTGTAAGCGTGGGAGATGTTTTATATCTGGATCCCGGGATAACTAAAGGTGATTATTTTTTAGGTCAAATCAGAAATATAATGAGAGAAGATACTTATCAAAAAGGTATGATTATTCACCTAATTCCCTGGTGCCAAAATAATCCCCCAATAATTTCCGGTCTAATTGCCCAACCTGATATCTTAGAAATAGGGCAAGATAGCAGATTGACCTGTCATGCTGCCGATACAGGTGGAGATGGCATTTCCTATTATTGGCATACCAACAAGGGCTTATTAAGAGGAAGCGGTGCCACTGTAACCTGGACAGCTCCTCATCAAACCGGGGATTATTTTATCAGCTGTGAAGTGACGGATAATAGAGGAGGGGTAGATAATCGAACAGTTCGGATTCAAGTTGTGGATAGTTTGCCTTCATTAACTTACCAGGAAAGAGAGCTAATACGCAAATTTGGCTGGGGAAGGAACCGAACTATCCGCTGGCTTGATGGTTATGTAGCAGTCTATGATGGTACTAATTTCAGGCAGATGCAGCAAGTATTAAATAAATGGAATAATATTGTTGGTGATAAGGTTGTTTTTTATTTAAGTCATGACCCTCGAAGTCCGGTGAAGATAACTTACAACTATGAGCTAAGTCGAAAGAATCTTTGTTATCATATTGACACCCATTGGAGAAATTATCAACTTTATGCTGCTGAGATTCAGATTAATCCGGATTCTCGATTATGTGGTTTCCCTGGAAATCTATATGCTGCCTATCTCCAATCGTTTTCCGGTATAGTAGGATTTAATATCTGGCAGGGAACAACCATTGCAAGAGATAATTGGCGGGATTTTAACCATATTTCGGAAATAATACAGCACATGATTGAGGGGCTTTATAAAGTTCCTCCTGGTTATGATTTAAATTTTAAATGAGGGTAATTAAAAATTTTATGGCCAAGATAATTATTAAGAGATTAACAATCTATCATTTTAGGGAATAATATTTATAGAATAGAAATAAAATTAAAGAATTAAAAAAAGAGAAGGAGGTTGGTTATGAAAAAAAGTAAAATTATAATGTTGGTTTTATTTCTTTTAATCTTGTTTTTTACTGGATTTTCTTCCTGGACAAGAGGGTATGGTGAGAAACAGGCCAGTACTTATCGGTCAGATGGAGATTCAATTGAAGGCTGGAACTGGCTTAGGGATTTGGGCTTCAACATTATGCAGAGTGGACTTTTGAGGGAATATCTCTTGGTAATGAGGATTTAATCTTGGATTTTACTGCTCTGGCTACTGATCGTCCCGATGGAGGAAGGGGATTTGAGGCAAAATTCAAACTAATCTATGGTTTTCCCGGAAGCGGTAATATGGGTGGAGTTTTTAAGACCAAAACAGTTATCCTTCCCAACATTTCATCCTCAGATGATCCAGTAGGTTATAGCTGTCAGGGTCAGGTAAGCATTGATAGGGCATTCATTCCCGGGGCAACTACAATTCTGATAAGGATAGAACGGGAATCACCTCAGGATAATCACGTAGCTTTTCAGAAAGAAAGTATCGTTTTACAGTTAGATGAGGAGGAAACTGAGGAAGAGGAAGAGAAACCACCTTTAGAAGGAGATCAATTACCCGAGACGGATACCTGGGAAGACGCAATTCTCATTCAATCGGGTACTTATATTGGTGATCTTGGAGAAGAGGACAGCGAAGGTCATCGCGACAATGATGATTACTATCGTTTAGAAGTAGAAGAAGGACAGCTGATTACTCTGCAGCTGACTATTCCCGGCAATGCCAGTTATAGCATTTCTTTGTTAAATTCCAACAACAATTCACGAGGTTCTTCCATAACCCGTTGGGATACTAAAACTCTTGATTATGTAGCTGATTCCACCGGACCCTGGTACATCAGGGTATCCCGTTCTTCCGGAGAAGGAGAGTACCAGCTTTCTGTGAATGATTTTACAGATGGTTCTGAGGGAGAAGAAAATCATCCGCCCATCATTTCTTCGCTTGTTTCCAGTCAGAATTCTGTAGAAGTGAATCAAGCTGTCAATTTAAGCTGTACTGCCAGTGACGGGGATGGAGATACGCTTACGTATAACTGGACTGTTAATGGTCAGTTGGTAGGAGGGAATACTTCATCTTTGAATTGGGTAGCTCCCGGTACTCCTGGAACCTATCACATTACCTGTACGGTTAGCGATAGTAAAGGCAGTCAGGACAGTGATTCCGTAAGCATTATCGTAATTGAACCAGAGGGCAGTTCAGATCAAATCCCCACCCAGGTTTTGTATCAAGTCAAGATTACTACTGGCACAAAAATGGGTGCTGGTACCGATGCTAATGTTTATCTTGCCCTGGAAGGGCAAAACGGAGAGAATAAGGGTATGTAATAAAGGTGATGTTGCCTTAACCACAACACAAAAATCACATTCTGAAGTAATGTGCAGTAACTTGCAATTTTATAATAACAGGTTACTGGTATATGCATCGGAAGATAAGCATGCCATCTATCCATCTTGTGATTTGTGTGAAGATGTTAGTGTATGGATGGGTTTAGCTGGTGAGGACTGTGGTGGGGGAGGTACTTTCAGATTCGATTGTTATAATGTTGGAGAACCTCCTGAATTTATAGATCCCAATATCTATGATTTAAGCTTGGTTGAAGGAAAATTAGGAAAAGAATTACCGGAAATTGATTTTACAGGATTTGCTGATAAACTCCTAAGTCGTTATAGAGTACAAATAAAGACGGGCAACGAAGACTTGTCAGGAACTGATGCTAAGATTAGCATTAAACTTTTTGGAAACAAAGGAACTTCTTCCTGGTATGATGTTTATTCTAAACCAAGCCCACCTCATGATATTGCCATTAAACATTTAGGGACCTTCGAGACAGGAGATATAGATAATATTTATGTAAATTCATCTGATTTGGGCGAGATTAATAAAATTCAAATTAAACATGATAATACTGGCCCAGGTCCGGGATGGTGTATCAGTGAAATTTTGGTAGAAGATTTAGGAACCCATTCTACCTGGCATGCTCGACCAGATACTTGGCTGGAAAAATTTCTATGGCAGGATGATACTAATAAAACTTTTAATTTAAGTTTAACACAATAAAATAAATAAGGAATCAATAAATTAGGGATCTATAATTTAAAAATAACAAAGAGTGATATTTCAAGACCTGACCCTGAAGCTCGCTGAAGCTCTGAAGCTGAAACCAAAGTTTAAAGTTTTAGTTGAACAAAAAAAAGAAGCAAAAAGGAGGAGCAGAGAAAACATGAAAAAAATCATTTTCCTTTGTTTTATATTTTTGTTGGTTTTCAGCTTTAACCAGACCATCTATAGTCAACAAAAGGAATTGCTACCGGAGGTAGAAGTGCCAGAAGGTTATGTTTATTACCAATATCATTATGCCTATCTGGATATCTCTTTAATTTATCCGGAAAAATGGATTAATTATTCTTCCCAGGAACGAGGAATCTTGATTGATACTCCTGATTCCAAGGGTTCAATATGATTTTAGGAACTCCGTTATTTGGAGAGGATTACACCTTAAAAAAGCTATGGGCAGAAAATAAGGAAAGTTTAGAGTTAGCCGGGGCAATTTTTCAGGAATCTGTTCCGGGTACCTTTTCAGGATACCTGGCAATTAAAGCTCTGTATACCATCAAGATAGGCAATAGCAATCATCAATATCTTCGCTATAGTGCTATTATAGGAGACCTGTTTTATACGTTCAGCTTTCATGCCCCTGTAACAGAATTTGAAAAATACCTGGAAGAAGTACTTGCTGTTGTTCATTCTGTATCAATTAAAACCGTTGAAAAGGGGAAATGAGGGATCAGCCTGAAAAATTTCTAATCCACTCCGGCTCATTCGGTGGATTGTTTTCCAATATTTCTCTCCAGGCTTCATCGGTTAACCGTTCACTCATCGGCTGCTTGAATTCATAATAACTGAAAACCGGACCTGCCCCAACAATGATATGCCCCTGGGGAAGCCTATAGGCAATAATGGCAGTATTAATAAAACCAGTGCCCTCTTCCAGTACTTTTTTAGTATTTCCTTCAGTATGTACATCGGCAATCATCACTGACTTTAGAGAGTCTGGACTAATATCTCCACCAGCTATTATTCCAATTAAATTAGCAGAAATGCTGCCAAAATTTTCGATAAAATCATAATCTATTTCTTCCAATGACTTATTGGCCAATTCTTTTTTAGTAATATCCATTAATCTCTCCAGTGCTTCGGTAAATCGTTTCAATCCTGAATCTATTCTTAAATCTTCCAGTATCTGGGGAGGAATTAATTTTCCAAACCCTGCCAGAGTCATATTGGTTAAGTTTAATAGCCTGCTATAAAATTCGGGTACGGGTTCTACATAGCCTACTACCGGAGGTTGAAAAAAGCCGCCCTTTTCAGCCATAGTGTAACTCTGTTTTACATATAAGATTGTATCATGCCTTAATTGAGCCCAGGAAGCCAGGGTGGTGTTAAGCTCTTTATCCAGCCAGGCTTTAGTTTGCATGAAAGTAGGGTATCCTGCACCGAATTCCCCATGCAATGCTTGTAAGACATAAAGCCAGTTTAAATAAAGATTACTGAACCAGTCTTTCTGTTCCATAGAGTCAATATAGTCTTTCAGCTTCCGGAAGGTTTTTTCATAATCACTATATTGAGTATCTCCGGAAATTTCCAGTATTTCCCAAGCTATTTCTGAACCCAGTAAAGCCATTAAGTCTAAACCTCGAGGAAATCCCCGAACTTCCCTGGCAGCTGGAGGAGGACAGGCATCCACTTCTGTTTTTACCCAGGTGAATGGTCGGTTATTCCTGAATTCTTCATAATCATCATTCCAGCTGAAGGTAAAGGGCTTTTCCTCTGTCGGTAAGGGTAGTTTTGGTCCGTTATACTTACCACTATAGGGAGAGACAATTTCTGAAAATAGCCAGGAATCCAGCGTAAACCTCTGTCCCATCAGTCGAAATCCCTTGGTTTGAGACAAAAGCTCTTTCGCCTTTATCTTTAAATTCTGGCTATCCTCATCACTAAGTGGAGGGCAGGGCATCAATAATTCACAGGCACCCAATCCACTGTATATTTTTGGCTCATAAGGATATTCACCAATAGCTTTTTTCAACTTATCATAATTTTCAGCAAACTTTTCTATACTTGCCATTCCCTGTTCTGCTGAAAAAACTTCCTGCAATGCTTGACCATACTCAGAAGGACCTAAATCGTCAGAGAAGCCTACCATAAAAGAGGTAATGCTATAAATCCGATGCCATCGCTCCTGGATATTCTGGCTGCTGACAAATTTTTCTGCCAATAAAAATGCTTGCAAGGTTTGTATCCGGGCATCATATTCAGAGATGATTCCTCCCAGACCACCACTACACATAGATTCTCCTGCAAATAAGGATGGGGAGCCTTCAATTAAAGCAGTCATTCTTCCATACCACATAAGAGCTTTAAAGTAATTCTTTAGTTTCTCAGATTTAGTATAATGTCCCCGGGGTACATATTGGGAATAATCTTCCTGATAAATGAAAATGGGAGAAAACTCCCATCCTTTATGCTCCTGGATTAAATTTATCTCTTCTTCAACTAAATCCTGAACAATTTTCGGCACATCGAAATGATAGTATTCAAATTCTTTCTGGCTGAAATATTGATAACTGACCTGCTCACCATAAATATCTTTTACCCCGGCAATCATCATCTCACAAATTTCCGGCTCTATTTCTGGTGAACAATATTCTTCTTTTAGTATTTCATCGCTTACAACCTGGCTTTTTTGGGGTTTTATAAGTTCCAGAGCTACTGAAAGGTAGGCTACATTTCTCCTGGCGGCCTCTTTTAAATCATTCTCAGCATAATTATAATCATTAAGGGATGTTTTAAGTAATTCTTTGCTTATCTCCCAGATATCCTGATAAAAAAGATCGCGCTCCAGGCGCATCAAAGTAGTATCAAAAAAGATATGATAATAGTGCAGCAGAGAATCGGAAGTGATAAAAATAGGTACATCAATATTTTTCAATACCTGATAATATGCGATAAAATCGTCCTTAGGATTTGCTAATTCCCGGATAGAATCTAGAAAGACCTCCTGTTCGGCAATATCAAGAGGCGTGGGGATAACCACAAAGGCATTCTTCTGTAATAAGCTTAATGCCCCTGGTGTCAAAGGTATCTTCTTAAAAAAGTCCTGATAATTTTCAATGCTAGTAGTATTTAAAGGCAGGGAATGCCCCGGAATATGAGCCTTGATTTCGACCGGTTCTATTATAATACTATCAGAATTAATTAATTGTTTATTGAATGGATTTGCATCTGCCAGAGACTGGGAAACTGTTAAAGATAATATTAATATAATTGCTATTGTAATTAATGTAAATATACCTTTGAAAAGGAATTTACTTTCTTTTAATTTTTTCATTTTCTGTACCAACTGATTTTTTATTTTTTATCTTGTCCTTTCTAATTCTATTATACCTTTTTTGAGTTCCTCCCATAATCTTTTATCAGATTTTTTAGCTAAATTGTTAAGAAATATTTCTGCCTCAAGCTGGCTCAATAGCATTGGCTGACCTGCCTGGTTTTTTATGGGAAAAAGCCAAAGGGTAAGATTATCAGCTGTCATTGTTATCCCAATTAACAAGCCTTCCCTGGTTTCTGAATAAGCTTGTTGGTTAAAAATAAAATTTCCTAACGAATAGAAGACTGGTCTATTATCTATTAATTCGATTTCCTGAACCACATGGGGATGATGCCCAACAATTACATCAGCACCGGCCGCAATTATCTGGTGGGCTAATTCTCTTTGGATTGGAGAACTGATTAATTCATTTTCCTTACCCCAATGTATGCTGACAATAATAATTTTCCCTGGATTAGATTGCTTTGTTTTTTCTACTTCTTTAATTATACTCTCTTGATAATCAATATAGGGCAATATGCGGTTAAAGGCCAGAAAAACGTACTGTTCAGTATAAAAAGAATTATTTTTTATGTGCTGGTGGTCAGGCAGTGTAGTACCGATAAAATTAATTTGGTACTTTTGCAGCCATTCTTTGGTCTCTTCCAATCCTTCCTCACCCAGGTCTGTAGTATGATTATTGGCTAAAGATAGCAGGTTAATCTGACTCCATCTAACTGCTTCCAACACCTCTGGACGAGAGGCAAATTTAGCCTCATCTTCTGAAATTCCTGGTACATTCTCTTTAATTGGTCCCTCGAAATTAGCAAAAACAATATCCACACCCCTCAATAGCTGTACGATTTTCTGAAAGGGATAATAAATGCCATTTTCTGTCATTAATTTTTCCAGGCCTCGTCCCAACATCATATCCCCTGCCAGAAGAACGGTTTCTGCCAGAATATCATCTCTTCTTTGTCCTTCTTGAAAGGCGGCACAAAAATAAGAGGTAGTTTTATCTCCATCATTTGGTAAAAAATCAACAGAATTGCGATGAGCAATTACTATGGGCTGTTCATGCCCTCTTAATCTGGCAAATAATCGAATGCCATATAAAGATTGCCAGCTGTCTACCTCTATATTTTTAAATTCTTCTTCCTCAAAATTTAATAATACTCTAATGCTTTTTGTGTCATGAAAATCTGCTGCTATAGATGGCAGATAATGAGAAAAATCAACACTGGCAATTAGCACAGTGTTAGAAGAAGCCTTATTATCAATTGTTACTATCAGTCGATTTACCTCTTCCAGTGAAATATCTTCGGGTATTATAATGGGGATAATTTTTGTTTCCGGCAGATATTTTTTTATAAATGCTAATAAGTTGGTAATACCAAACTCTGAAAGTATCGCGCTCCGATCCTGCGTGATATGATTGTCCCTTGCCAACTTTTTTAATAGTTCAGTATCTACAGCTATCCCTTCCAACCGAACAGATCTTGATTCACCAGAGACACTGATAAAAGAGTTTTCTTTCTTCAGAGCAGAGCAATTGAAATGATCTGGGCTGAATAGGATTATAGTATCAGGAAGTTGTTTCTGTCGGATAATATAGCCAAAAAAATCTTCTATAATTTCCTTTGCCAGCAGGTGATGGGGCACTACCCCTGCCGCAATAGAATTCTCATCACTGCTTTCCCCAAAAACAAGCACAGCGCTGATATAAAACATAAAAAGAATGAATATGAATTTAACTAATTTTTTCATAGATATTATATATAATACTTTCTTCTTATTATAATATACACAACCAGATCTATTATACCAACAGAGTTATACCCAATGCTAACCTATTATTGTATTAATAGAACAATGCAATACCGCAATAATGGTTAATAGCACTATATTTTTTTGAATTTTAACGCAATACGCAATACGCACGACGCAATACTTTTATTAGAAAACTTAAAAATATGAACTATGACCTGGAAACTTTCCCTGCTTGCACAATGCCAAACAATCCCACTAAATAAATACCTGCTGCCAGATATCCTACAGCCTGAAAACCAGATGAAATAGCGATAATTACTGCCAGAACTGAAGCCAGAATAGAACAGAAATTATTAGTCGCCCACACCCAGGGAATCATTCTTTCCCTTCTTTCTGCCAGAAAGTGGATACCCAGAGGAAAGGGCATACCCATCAGAAAGGATAGGGGAGATAGAAGGGAGCAGGTCAGTAAAAATCTTACTATTAAGGGAAGGTGGAAGGTATATTGGAAGATAGTCGGTATTAATCTCTGATACAGTACCAGAAAAAGACAGATTACTGGAATAATCCATCTCAAATAGTGAATTGTTTTTCTCTGCCAGCGTTGGGAAAAATGGCTTCCCAGTCCGGAAAAGAATAGAAATGAGAAAATAATTGCGGAAGTAGTATAAGTCGGATAGGTGAGATAGAGGATAAATTTCTGAATAAAGGAAATCTCTATCAGCATATAACCTAATCCCAGAGCAGCAAAGTAAAGCAGTGGGAAATACCATCCTTTACCGGGGGATGCTCTTTTGATTAAAAGAGGTAAAAAGATAAAAATTAAACTAAATAACATTCCCTGCAGTAAAGTGGCAAAGACAATGAGATTTCCCCATTCAATAATAGGCTGCCAGTAACTGGTATCCCGGATAATAGTAGGGATATTACTCCACTTTAAGAAGTAGAAGAAGAAAGGGCTATTATCAGTGGCTGGGCTAACATTAAAGAAGTAGTCCTGATAAAATGACTTCATCCGATTCTGTCTAAAATGCTCCATTAAATCAGAAATGGCCAGATAGTAATAAGGTTTTTCCAGGCGGTGATTTTGATTAGCCTGCTCTAGCCGAATTCCAGGAAAGTAGATAGAGTCAAAACTTCTTTCCTGGCAGAATGATATGATAATATCAATCATCTCTCCATCAATTGGTTTTTGACTGCAGATAAAGGTAGTGGTACCCCAGCTGCGTATCAAGGCAATATGATTTTCCGGATTTTCTACTCCCACCTTCTCCAGTGCTTGCAGAGCGATAGTAGTCAGTTTGACCGATTCTCGGGGAGGGAAAAGAAGCCAGCGGGTAATACAGATTACTCCATTTGGAGAGAGATGCTCTAAAAAGTCAATCATCCCTTCCACCGTATAAAGGTAGTTTTCTGAGATACTGTGAAATCCACCGGTAGAGGCAGTGGCAGAACCTACCAGTGATATTTGAATCAGATCAAAATTATGGTCAATATTCTTCAGTACACTCCGGCCTTCTCCAGGTAATATGGCAACCTCTGGACGGTTGTACAATTGACCGGAATAATCGGCAAATTGCCCTTTCATTAAATCAATCACTAAAGGATTTAATTCAATAGCTTCTATCTCAGTACAGCCATGATAAATGGCACTTAAAATATCCAGACCACCACCGGAGCCAATAACCAGCACCCTGTTCTGGTTTCTGCTCAGGTGGAAACCCAGAGCATTGGACAGAAAATCGGTAAAACAAATAGACTCTATATTGCCATTAAACCTGGTTATGGCACTCAATCCCGAGTCATCAGTTAAGATACCCAGTTGCTCTGGTATTCTCTCTTTAAAATTGAGACTCAACCCCGGGGCATGTTTTACCGCCGGACTTTCTACGATCTTAATCTGGGAAAAGCTATTCTCCCTCTGGTATAGTATTTTGGTTTCTGGATACCGTAAAAAGCTAAATAGTTCTTTATAATGATTAATAGGTAGAGAAAATGACCAAGACCAATAAGAGAAAAAATTAACCAAAGCTAAGATTATAATTAAGATAAGCGGTAATAAGGAAAAGAGTCTCTTGCCCTGAGCTAGAGAAAATAGAAAAGAAGAAGCGAAACCAAAAACAGACAACATAATAAGCAGCTTTATGATATTGATATGATTGGTAAAGAATAAAAAGGCCAGACATCCCAGAGAAGCCCCGGTTAAATCATAAAAATAGAGTCTGCTTACCTTCATAGGTAGGTGAGTAATGGCCAGTGAAATACAGGTACCGGCAAAGAAAAAGGGCAGAGCTATTGCCAGATAATAAGTGGTTAAATAAAACCATTGGTAACTGTCTACATTTAAGCGATACAGATCAAATGGTATGCGGTTTATCAGAAAGAGGGCTAAAAAAATACTGAGTCCATACATAAGGGCGAAATGGGATAATAGACCAGGAAGTTGTTCCTTCCTATTTTTTTTAGTTAGAGAAGGAGTGACTGTAAGAAAGGTACCGCTGGCACCATAACCTAAAAAGGCTATACTGATAATCATAAAAGCCAGGTAATTCCATTGCATAATAGAAAAAATCCTGGTTAGCGCCAGCTCAAACATCAACACCGATAGTGATATTAGAAATATGCCAGGATAGAGGAAGTATTTCAATGAAATCCGGAATCTATTCATCTTATAATTCCCCTGCTTTTTTATAAAATATCTACTTATGACACTTATAATAATTATATTGTAATATATTTTCCTCCATTTTTCATTTCCCGGAAAGATTTTACTCCTCTTCACTCACTTACCATGACTGATAGCATGAATCTCTTGTGAGAGAATACCTCTCTTCTCATTTTTAGTAGCAAACTTGAAATGACCTCTAAAATATGTTATGGTTAAAAAGAGGTTATGGTATTAATTATTAAGAAAATAAGAAAGTTATTTTCGTCTGCTTGTTAATCTCGCTTTATTCTCCTTATTTTAAGGATGACATTTTTGCTGATTGTAAATTTATTTTATTAATTACAATTAGATAAATTAGATATTTATTATATTCAAAAAATATTTTACTATTTTAAACCTAAATAGAAAAGGAGGTTGATACTATCTTAGGCGTCAAACAAAAGGTGGAGCAGGATGCCTGGCTGGAGGCATTGGATGAAATTCGTGAACGATTACAGGAAGATGCAGAATTGGAAAAAAGAATACTCAGATTGAGGAATGAAACCAGAGAAAAAATTGCCAGACTAATTAAGGATAAGAAAGTGGCTCTATCCTGGAGTGGAGGTAAGGACTCTATAGTCCTACAGCACATCTGTGAGGGAATGCACATTAAAAGAGTGTTCTGGGTGCGCTGCAATCTGGAATATCAGCAGGTTCTAGATTTGGTAAGTGAAAATGCTCCGGAAAATCTGGAAGTGGTCAATACCGGTCAGGACCTCAGATGGTTATCCGAAAACGAACATCTCTTATTTCCTCAGCAGGCCGAAGTGGCCTCCATCTGGTTCAAAATTGTCCAGAATGAAGGGCAAAAAAGGTTCTTTCAGAGAAATAACCTGGATATGATTCTAGTGGGTAGAAGAACTAAAGATGGTAATGATCCAGGAGAAGAAGGCATGGATGTTGACGAATATGGAGTGGTTCGTTATGCTCCTATCTATAATTGGAATCATGAAGATTTACTGGCTTATCTGGAATATTTCGACATCCAGTTGCCGCCCTTTTATTTCTGGACCAATGGTTTCCAGGTAGGAACCGGACCCTGGGCGGCTCGTGAATATACCGGCAGCATTGAAAATGGCTGGCGGGAAGTTTTTAAAATAGAACCCCAGATAGTAGAAAAGGCTGCTCATTACTTGAAATCTGCATCTGAGTTTTTAAAAAATAATTCTTAATTATTAGTCAAAAAAATTTTTACAATATTACAATGATAAAACTACCTATAACTGTTTTTATTGCAAGACGAGCATTTGCTCGTCTTGTTCTTCTTTAGCATTCTAATTATAACCTGATATAACTTTATACCATATAAGATATAACTTTTGACCTTACAAATCGCCAACCCTCCTGTCATTGCGAATGACTATTTCTATTTTCATTGAAAGCCCATATATTATATTTACTGAACTTAAGATACAGGTGTGATAACCTCATCCAATAATACCTGAACAGATATTTATTTTCATATTGTTCAAAAATTAAGTACTTAATGCCATCGACTCACGACTATTTTGCAATTCCACACATTTATATTCAAAAAATTCTATCAAATATAGTTCTATGAAAATCTACATTCTCTATCACATACACAGTGACAGGTAGTAAAACTAATATTTATTTTGGCAAGATTTTCTATTGCCTATAAGTAAAAAAAGAAAATATTTTTGACTTTTATTGAATTGCAATGCTATTCTATTTAAAGGATATTTAAGTTTTATTTAGAGATATTTGTTTATAAATTTTTTAAAACAATCATACAAAATAAGCCATTTAAAATACATATTAGAATAAATATAGGAGGTGATGGGTGTAGGTTTAATTTGTATATCCAAATCATTTAAATCAAGAAAAAAAGTAATATAAAATAAAAAAGGGGAAATATATAATGAAAAAATATTCTATTTTTATTGCTTGTTTACTTACATTAATAATGTTTTTAAGTTCTACTGCTATGGCACAAAATGTAATCAATATGAGGCTTTCTTCCGATCAACCAGAGACTGCACCTGGTGAAAAGGGCTTTAAATTTTTTGCTGATCGGATTGCTGCAGAAACCAATGGTCAGATTAAAATAACCCTCTATCCCAATGCTGTTCTCGGTGATTTAGGTGAAACCATAGAGCAAGTCCAATCAGGCGTTTTGGAACTGTCTAAAACTTCTTGTGGATGGTTATGCAATTTTGTCCCCATGATGGATATTTTTAGCATCCCATATTTATTTAGAGATAAAGATCATTATTGGAAAATACTGGAAGGAGAAGTTGGGGAAGAGATTGCCAGATATACAGAAGAAGCAGGATTAAAATTATTATTTTGGGTTGATGCCGGTGCAAGGAGTTTTTATAATAATGTACGATCTATTCATACTCCTGATGATCTAAAAGGTCTTAAAATAAGAGTAATGGGAAGCGATATAATGATTAAGACCATGGAAGCCTTTGGTGCGTCTCCTACAACAACTGCCTTTTCCGAGGTATATACTGCTATTCAAACGGGAGTAATCGACGGCGCTGAAAATAATCCTCCCAGTGTTGATAGAATGAAACACAATGAAGTAGCAAAGTACTTCTCTTTAGATGAGCATATGATGATTCCAGATAATTTAGTAATCAGTCTTGATGTCTGGAATAAACTTAGCAAAGAACATCAGGATATTTTCCTTAAAGTAAGTAAAGAAGCACAAGAATTTGTAAAGGAAGAATGGGCTAGACAGGAGAAAGAAGCACTTGAAAGAATAAGTGAAACTATGGAAATAAATGAAATATCTAATAAAACTCCTTTCATAGAAAAAGTGAAGCATTTACAAGAAGAACTCTCTCCAAAATTTGAAGGTTATATTGAAAAAATTCAAGCGGTTGAATAATAAAAAAAAGTAGTATAAGTAATATCTTATATAATGTATATTAGGGAAGAATATTAATATTCTTCCCTAATATATCTAAAATGTTTATAGGGCGTATTGTAAAATGTTTACAAGATTATTAGATATTATTATGTTCTTAGTAAAATTGTTATTAATTATTTTGTTGGTTTCTATGGCAATTTTTCTTTTTATTGCTGTTTTAAGCCGATATCTCTTTGGTCAGTCTTTTTTCTGGATTGATGCCTACAGTAGATATGCGCTGATATGGATATCTTTTTTGGGTAGTACCATTGTCTTGAGAAATAGAAAACATGTTGGAGTTGAAATTTTCATAGAATTATTACCTACGATTATAAAAAAATGGACTACTAAATTTGGGGCTTTGTTAATCCTTCTTTTCTCATCTATAATGTTTAGTCAGGGATTAACATTAATCAATATTACCAGTAAACAAAACATTCCGGAAATGAATATTAAAATGTCCAATATTTCTATTATTGTACCCGTTAGTGCTATATTAATGATTCTAATTTCATTGGAAATGATTTTTTCAAAAGATGAATCATCATTGTGTTCAGGCAAAGAGGAACAAAAAAATGATTAGCCTAGTGTTAATAACTACATTTTTCGTACTTTTAGTCCTGGGTATACCTGTTTCTTTTGCACTCGGAATTTCCTCAGTGTTGGCAATTTTTCTAGCAGGATTGCCCCTAATAATTGTATTTCAGAGGATGTTTTCTGGTGTTAATAGTTTTGTTCTTACCTGTATTCCTTTTTTTATTCTTATGGGAAACATTATGGAGAAGGGAGGAATTGCCAGGCGTATTGTAAATTTTAGTAATATAATAATTGGTAGAGTTAGGGGAGGGTTGTCTGCAGTAAATATATTAGCCAGCATGTTTTTTGCTGGCATATCAGGTTCTGCTGTGGCAGATACTTCATCAATTGGTTCCATATTGATACCTATGATGAATGAAGAAGGCTATGACCGGAATTTTTCTGCTGCAGTTACCTGTACTTCTTCCACAATAGGTCTTATTATCCCACCAAGCAATTCTATGATATTGTATTCTTTTGTGGCTGGTGGAATTTCCGTAGCAAAATTATTTGCAGCTGGAATTGTTCCAGGTATCATTATAGGCATTGCGCTTATGGTGGTAAGTTATATAATTTCTATAAAGAGAAAATACCCATCCCATCCTACGCCTTCTTTTCAAGAAGCAATACAGATAACAAAAGAGACTTTATTAAGCCTTTTTTTGGTGATAGTGATTGTTGTTGGCATATTAGGAGGTATTTTTACTGCTACGGAAGCATCTGTTTTTGGTGCTATGTATGCATTTATAATTAGTTTTTTTGTTTATAAAGAAATAAAAATTAGAGATATGCCTGAAATTATATTAAAAACCGTCTATACTACTGCTGTAGTAATGTTTCTTATAGCTACTTCAACTGCATTTGCCTATATTTTAGCCTTAGAACAGATTCCCAAATTAGTAGCGGACCTCCTTTTATCAATTACAAATAACAAATATATCATATTATTTATTATTAATATTGTTCTATTGATTGTCGGTACTTTTATGGATATGTCTCCAGCAATTCTCATTTTTACTCCTATTTTTTTACCAATAGTAACAAATTTAGGTCTTTCACCCATCCATTTTGGGATAATAATGCTAGTAAACCTTTGTATAGGTTTGTGCACACCACCAGTGGGAACAGTCTTATTTGTAGGCTTAGGCATAGCAGACATTAAGATGAATGACATTATAAAGCCATTGCTACTATTCTTAATCCCGATGTTTTTAATGCTAATGTTAGTAACATATTTTGAGCCGATTACTATGTTTGTACCAAATCTCTTATTCAAGTAAATTAAATCAAACCTTTGTATCCATATGATTTTAGTCTCTTCTATCTTTTAAAAAAATATAGTAAGAATTTAATAAGCTAACTTTAAAAATTGGTCAAATAATCATTATACTATTTATAAGCAGGGATTGATTTTTATTTATAAATATCTGATCTTCAATTAAAGGAAGGAATGTATGAAAATAGGAAATCATTTTAAATCCATAGATCTTCTTCAGAAAAAAGGTCCCAAGGAGTTAGGATTAGAACTTGTGTCTGTACAAAGAATTGAATTAAAAAAGGAGTTAATCCTTGATTCTCTGGAGGAAGAAATTTGTCTGGTAGTAATTGGGGGAGCAGTTCAGTTTAAGTGCGAAAACAAGGAAGGGATTGCAAATTTGAAGGATATGCTATATGTTCCAAGGAGAACAGAATTGCAACTACACTCTGAGGGAAGTGTGTTGATGCATTATAGCGCTCCTTCTGATATTGATGCACTATTTACCCATATAACTTTTCAGGATATTGATAAAAATATAGCTACCCATGCAATTGCCGGAAGCCCGAATAATAATAGTCAAAGGGATGTCTGGAAGTATATAGATAGTGATTTTAGTTGCGCTCGTCTAATGATGGGTATTTGTGAGAGTAGCCCTGGAGGATGGACTTCCTGGCCTCCTCATGAGCATGCAGAAAAACGTGAGGAAGTGTATGTCTATTTTAATATGAAAAATATTTTTGGAGTACAATGTGTATATGATGATTTAGATAATCCCTACCAGGTAGCCATTGTCAGAGATGGCGACTTAATTTCCATTCCTAGAGGATATCATCCCAATGTTGCTTGTCCGGCAGGTAAAATGTCTTATATCTACTGTATGGCTGCCAGGAAGTCTGGAGATCGAAATTTTATGGACCTTAATATTCAGGAACTTTACCAGGAAAACAAGTTTTTTTAATAAGTTTTTAAAATATTGAATTGTTTATTGCAAAAAAAATGGAAGGAAGATTGTTATGAGTATAAATTTAAGTGTAACTATTTCTAGTCTTGGTTCAAAATTTGCTCCAATTATATTTCAGGGAGATTATGTATCAGGAATAAAAAAAGCTAAGGAAATCGGATATAAAGCAGTAGAACTACATATTCGAGATCCAAAGGCAATTGATATACCTGCCATTATAGGAGCTGTGAAGAAGAATAATCTTATTGTCTCTACTATAGGGACTGGTCAGGCTTATGTAGATGAAAGATTACATTTTACCTCTGCAAATGCAGGTGTTAGAAATACTGCAGTGCAAAGAATTAAAGATCAGATTGACTTTGCTGCTCCTTTAAAGGCAAAGGTAATAATTGGTACTATTAAAGGTTTATTACCCGAAGATAGGAATGAACGAGAAATAGCTTTAGAAAGATTAATTACCTGTTTACGAGAATGTGCCGATTATGCCCAAAAAAAAGATGTAAAACTAGTTTTAGAAGCCATTAATAGATATGAATCTAATTATTTAAATACTGCTGAACAAACTGCTAAGTTTATTGTAAAAGTGAACTCTCCCCTAATCGGTTTGCATTTAGATTCTTTTCATATGAATATAGAAGAGAAATCTATAGTGGAAACCATAAAAAAATATTCTTCTTATTTATCTCACTTACATTTTGCTGATAGTAATAGATGGGCACCAGGCTTTGGTCACATTAATTTTACTGAAATATTAGCTACTTTAAAAGAAGTTAACTATGATGGTTATATTGGCATAGAAGCCTTGCCCTTGCCTGATGGCGATAATGCAGCCAGGCAAGCACTATCCCATATAAGTAAACTTATGTAGTTATTAACAGAGTATTTTAAAACACCTGATAAAATAAAAACTCCCTACCCAATCTTATTAAGGGTAGGGAGTAAGTTATTATTGCTATTTATTACCTACCTCGATAGTATTTTTCCAGTTTATCTGTTTTTTCATGAAATCTGGTATAAGGCAGGTCTTTTGATGGTTCTGTTTCCAGCCATTTATCGATTATTTCTTTAGCATGAGGTATACCGGTCAGCCTGATCCCCAATACAATTATATTAGCGTTATTAGCTTTTTTGGCTATCATTGCTGAATAAGGATCTATGCATAGGGCTGCTCTTACATTCGGCAATTTATTAGCAATTATGGAGGCTCCTGTTCCGGTATTACAAAAAAGTACGCCCTGTTCACATTCTTGTGAAGATACTAATTTAGCTGTCTCTTCTGTTGCATCTACATAATCAACTTCCTTTCCAGCCAGTGCACCACAACGTATCAGCTGAAAATTCTTTTCTTCCAGATAATTAATTATTTCTTCAGTAAGTACAGTACTTCTATCACTCCCGATAGCAATTTTCATTATTAATTTCCCCCCTGTATGAATTTAAATCCTTTAGTTTAAAACATATTTTGTTGCTCTATATCTATAAATGTTTAAAACAATATAGCGATTCTGTTTATGTTATTATAGATAAAAGACCAGTTGACTTTTTTAATATACCACAAGAATTATTCATTGTAAAAGTATTACTAATTACATTTTTATTTTCTTTTTTCACCAGGAATTCTTTTTTCAATTAATTTTGTTTCGTGAACACAGTCATCATAATAATAAGCCCACTGTCCTTGCGAGGAGAGCAGTCATTATTGAATGATGCTGCATAGGGGAAATCATAATTTCTAATCCCTCAAAAATTGACTTTAATCTAATTAGAAAAAAATTATTGACAACATTTATTTTGTTATGGTATATTAAAATATACTTACTTTTTCCAATGGAAAAAGTATCATCACATAAAACAGGTCTCCTATGAAAAGAACTGGAAATCAAAAATTAATTCAGGATTTAAATAGGAATATTATCCTCAAGACCATACGCCAAGAAGGTCCCATTTCTCGTAGTGCAATCGCAAAGAAAAATGGATTGAGTCCTACCACAGTATCATTGGCCATTCAAGAATTTCTTAAACATGGATTAGTAACTGAAGCTAGCATAGGTGAGTCTAGCGGTGGTAGAAAGCCTATTCTGATACAATTTTCTCCAGAAAACCACTTTGTTATTGGAATTGCAATTACCAATGATGAAATTATGATTTCAAAGATGGATTTAGAAGCCAAAGTAATCAAACAAAAAATATTTCCGATCAGCAATTTAACAGGAGAATTATTCATAGATCATCTGCTAAAAGTGACTGAAGTTTTCCTGGAAGATTGCCCTAACTTAAAAAAATGCATAGGCATTTCAGTGATTTCTCCGGGTATTATTGATGTACAAGATGGCATTATCTACGAAAATACAAAATTGAAGCTGAAAAATATTCATTTAAAGGAAATCTTGAAAAAAAATTTTAAATTAAATATATGGTTAGAAAATGATGCCAATGCCATTGCTTTAGCTGAAAAACAGTATGGAGCACATAAAAAATGTAATAATCTGATTTATATTACCATTGGAGATGGAGTAGGAGCTGGTATTATTGTAAATGGCTCCATTTTACGCGGAAGAAGTGGTGGTGTTGGAGAATTTGGTCATATCAGTATTGATATCAATGGAATACTTTGTGATTGTGGCAATAGGGGTTGCCTTGAAAATTATATTAGCTGGCCTTCTATTTACTTAAAAATAATATCTTCTATTGAGAAAGGCCAAGAGACAATAATGTTAGAAGCAGCAGAAGGTGATAAAAATAAAATCACTCATTCTATTTTTCGTAGTGCATTAGAGAAAGGCGATCTGTTAGCCCGGGAAATAATGGAAGAGGTTGCGGTATATTTATCAGCTGGAATTGTTAATATAGTTAATTTGATTAATCCGGACATCATTATTTTGGGCGGAAAAATTGCTTACAATAATCCCTTTCTTATTTCACGAGTTAAGCAATTAGTGCTGGCAAATGCTTTGGAAATCCTGACAGATAAGTTAGAAATTTGCCCTACTTCTTTGGGAGAGGATTTCCGGATGACTGCAGCTGCCTCAATCCCTTTGCAGGAAATGTTTCATTTCTCTTTTCCTAGTCTACTTTAAATAAATTTCAAAAATATGTAAATATTAGTTTAAAATAATTTCTGATTATTAAATAATAACATGCCAAAAGCTTTTTACCGAAGATCGCAAAGAATCCCTTTGCATAAGGTAGATAGAAAAAATGAAAGGAGGTTTAGTAGAAAACAGAGAGTTCTTAAAGTGGGTATTAATGCCCTGGTTTTGCTTGTTTAGTTGAAATTGCAGAGATTAATGTACAATATATTAAAAAAATAAAAGGAGAATGGATAAAATGAAAAAATCTTTATTGTTCCTGTTAATTGTATTGTTGGCTATATCTACAGTAATTACTTCTTCATTTGCCAAAGATATTATTGTATATATCCCACAAGTAGGATTTGCTGGTGAAAGTTCTTTGGCTCATTATGTCGGAGCTTATAATACTGCAATAGATAATGGTTATGATTTTGTTATGGGTGATCCTAATTTTGATCCTGCAGCACAAGTTAATATTCTGGAAAACTATATCACCCAAGCTGTAGTCAGCAAAAATATTGCTGGTATAGTTCTTCAACCGATAGATCCAAGACTGGCCATCGAAGGTGTTAAAAAGGCGAATGATGCAGGAGTCCCGGTAGTTGTATTTGATACAGATATTGAGGGTGGTAGCGTTTTGGCAGTGGTGAAAACTGATCCAGTAGCAGCAGGTAGACTGGCTGGTGACTTTTTGGTCAATGCATTGACCAGTAAATATGGTGAACCAAAAGGGAAAGTTTTAGGGGTAGTAGGTACCTTAACAGATCCCAACTCGATTGGAAGAACAAATGGATTAAAGGAAAAGATTGAAAAGTATCCAGCCATCGAATTCATAGAGAAACCAAGTGATTGGATGATTCCTAAAGCAGATGAAATAACAAGAGATGTTTTAACTTCAGATCCAGATATAGTAGCCATATATACTGCCAGTGACTATATATCTGATGGAGTAGAATCTGCCCTGAATACAGTTGGAAAATTAAAACCAGCAGGTGATGAGGATCACATTATCTGGGTTAGCATTGATGGAATGCCTATTGGCTTAGATAAGATAAAAAGAGGAGTTATGGATTATACCTCTAATGGCAATTTTAAAGTCCATTCAGCTATTGCCACCCAAATATTGATTGATTATGTAACTGAGAAAAAAGAACTTAAACCAGGAGATGTAATTACTGGGGATTACATTCCTGATGAACATCCACATTGGGCTCCAGCTACGGTAGTAGAAGGACCAGCTGGTCCTGTAGTGGTATTGACTCCAGGGAAAGTAGATCTTACCAATATTGATGATCCGTCTTTGTGGGGCAATATTGACTGGAAAGCTCCGGAAAAATCCTAAATAAAAACTATAATAAGAATGATTTTACTATTTGGGGAATATACTTTCCCCAAATAGTAAAATTTAGGTAATTATTATACAGGAAGGGAAATTCAAGTGTCTAAAGATACTATCGTTAACCTGAGGAACATATGTAAGAGTTTTGGTTCGACAAGGGCCTTAAGAAATGTAAATTTTCACCTAGAAAAAGGGGAAATACATGCCATTATTGGTGAAAATGGGGCAGGCAAAACCACATTGGTTAATATTTTGTATGGATTGATAGATAAGGATTCTGGGGAAATTCATATAAAAGGGACAGAATATAAAAAATTATCCCCTTCTGTTGCTAGAAAAATAGGAATTGCGATGATTCCACAAAAAATTCAACTTGTGCCTGAATTATCGATTGGGGAAAATCTTTTTCTTAATGATTGGCCAAGAGCACAGTCAAGCATATTAATTGACTGGGATAAAATTCAAAATAAATCTCATGAGTTATTAAAAAAATTAGAATTGGATCTTGATCCTACTACAAAGGTTGCCAATTTAAGTTATGTTAATCAGCAGATTATTGCAATCACCAAAGCATTCTTTGTAGAACAAGCTGATATTATAGTTTTAGATGAACCTACAGCACCTCTAGCAATTCATGAAATAGAGATCTTGTTTAATTTTATAAGGTCATTAAAGAAAAGTAATACTACAAGTTTTATATACATTTCTCACTTCCTTGATGAAGTGTTAAAAATTTCAGATATGGTTACCATACTCAGAGATGGAGAGGTTGTATGTTGTAATAATACTGAAAGCTTTACCCTGACCAGCCTTGTTAAATATATGGTTGGGAAAGAAACAGACCTTTATCCAAAAAGAGACGTCAATATTGGAGACACTATTTTGCAGGTGCAAAATATTTCAAAAAAACCTTTATTCAAAGATGTTAGTTTTAATCTTAATAAAGGGGAAATCCTGGGTTTATATGGATTAAAAGGCTCTGGGCGGACAGAATTGGTAAGGATAATATGTGGACTGGATCGTTTTGAGAGTGGACAGATTATATTGAAAGGTAGAAAAATTAAAAACCATAACGTTGAAGAGGCAATTACGAATGGTATAGGCTATCTTCCTGAAGATAGGATAAAATGGGGTATGTTAACTGGTAGATCTATCAGGGAGAACGCTACCATTACTTTTCTGAAGAAACTGTTAAGTATAATTGGTTTAATAGAGATAAAGAAGGAAAGCAATACTGTAGAAAAATATGTTAAACAACTGAATATCAAGCTTTCTAATATAGATCAAAGAATTGAAGAACTTAGCGGAGGTAATCAGCAGAAAGTAATGGTTGCCAGATTATTAGGAAGTGGTTTAGAAGTATTTATTCTGGATGATCCTACTTTTGGCATCGATATTAAAGCAAAAAAACATATTCATCAAATCATGAACGATTTAGTCAGCAGTGGTAAATCTATCCTGCTGATAAGCTCAGCTATTACAGAGTTAATAGAAATGAGTGATAGAATTATTGTGCTTAAAAATGGTGAAATTATTGAAAGTTATGGGAAGCAGGATTTTTGTAAATTGGAGGCAGTCTAATTTTTTAAAAATGATTATCGAACAAGAGGTGGAGAGTGAAAGGTAATAAAAATTTAAGCAGTCTAATTTCTGAAAATTTTGTCTGGATTTTATTGATATTACTATGGTTTTTTGCCGGTATGGTCAATAAGGCATTTTTTAGTTACTTGAATATTGTGAACTTACTGGTACATTCAATTATATTAGGTATTCTAACACTGGGCGGTTCTTTATGTTTGATCAGTGGCTTCTTTGACTTAACTGTTGAATCGACACTTGTTTTTACAGGACTTTTAGCCGGATGGCTTATTTCTTCTGATTCTTTGGCATCGGGATTACTTTTAAATCCGGTGTTAACCATAATAATTATGTTAATTACAGGTTTTCTAATTGGGATTATCAATGGTTTATTAGTGGCATATCAAAAAATGAATCCATTTATTACCACTTTAGCCATGTCGATTGTATTGACAGGATTGAGTGTATATATAAGTAAGGGGAAATCTATTTATCCGCTGAACAGTACCTTTAACTACTTGGGAGGAGCAAAAATTTATGGATTACCAGTTTCCATCATATTCCTTATTTTTCTCTATATCCTGTTTCATATTATATTAACCTATACACCACTGGGAAGGAAATTCTATGCTATTGGAAGTAATATAGACGCTGCAAGGGCTGCTGGCATAAATGTGGAATTAACAGTTCTTACCGCCTATGCCTTAAGTGGATTGTTAGCTGCCTGTGCTGGATGGGTTTTAGCAGGTAGATTAAATTCAGTTTCGTCACATATGTCCTCCGGATTAATCATGTATATATTTGCAGCAGCTGTTATTGGGGGTGTAAAGCTTTCAGGTGGTAGAGGGAGAATACTGGGAATTTTTGGAGGAGTGCTTTTAATTTCATCTGTAAACAATTTTATGAATTTATCTCATGTAAATGCATTCTTGATCCAGGCTACTACAGGATTTATTATTTTAATAGCCATGTTTATTGACACAATGAAAGAAAATTATTTTCTCAGTAACAAGTAAATAAAATACTATTCTCAAGGAGGTATAAATGATTAGGAAAGACCAGCAAGAAGACAAAGAAGTTAAAAAGAAAAAGGAAGAAAGCCAAAATTATATCATAGGGCTTATGGCTCTTCTCTATTCTGATACTATAAAGCACTTATCAGCTAAGTTTGGCCAAGAAGTGATTGATGAAGCAAGAAAAGCCTTCATTGATTCCATGGTAAATGATGCACGGAAGGCTTTCCAGAATAAGAAAGATAAGAGTTTAAAATCATTCTTAGACTGGCTACTTTCAGGGTTAACTGAGGGACACGAATATGAGGTTGTAGAATCTAAGGAAGATAGCGTGAAATTCAGGTTTACTAAATGCCCTTGGGCTGAATATTTTATAAAAATCGGTAATCCTGAAATTGGAAAATTCTTTTGTCTGGCAGATGAGCCATTAGCAAAAGCTTTTAATGAAAAGATTAATTTTAAAAGAACAATGACCATTATGGATGGAGACAAGTATTGCAACCATCATTATTTTATTGATTCAGAAGAAAAAACTTACTGAGCTTTCTTATTTAAATTAAAAGAATAAATAGTCTTTAATTGTTTATTCAGTCATCTGCATTAAATTTTGTTGACTAATATAATATTTTAAGAAAAAAATTCTATATCTATGGAGATCCTTATGAAACCGGTTAAGGTAATTGTTTTGGGGGCAGGAGACAGGGGCAATGCCTATGCAGAATATTCTCTTTATCATGGACATGAAATGAAAATAGTTGGAGTTGCCGAGCCTAGAGAATACTATAGAAATGAATTTTCAAAAAAATATTCCCTGGAAAAGCAATTTATATTCCATACTTATGAAGAAGCATTAGAAGTAAAAAAGTTTGCTGATGCTATTATTATAGCCACACCTGATAGGATTCATTATTTACCTGTCATTAAATCTTTAAAAAGAGGTTACCATGTACTAGTAGAGAAACCGATAGCTGTAAATGAAGAAGAATGTAAAGAAATTGTAGAAGTTTCCCAGAGAAATAAAAAAATTGTCGGAGTATGCCATGTGTTGAGACATACACCATATTTTAAAAAAATGAAAGAGATTATTGATGAGGGAATACTTGGCGGAATTATCTCTATAGAGCACATTGAACCCGTTGGATATTGGCATCATGCTCATAGTTATGTCAGAGGAAATTGGAGAAACTTAAAAACATCAAGTCCTATGATTCTGGCAAAATCATGTCATGATTTAGATATATTAAGGTGGCTAGTAGGGAAGCCTTTTCAAAAAATAGCCTCATTTGGTTCTTTGTTACATTTTAAAAAAGAAAATGCTCCCAAAGGAAGTGCTGCCCGATGTATTAATTGTGACATTGAAGAGGATTGCCCGTATTCTGCTTTGAAATTATATTTAGATCCCGAAGTAACTGGTTGGCCAGTGGATGTTATCACCCATGATTTGACATACGAAGGAAGAATCCGGGCTTTGAGAGAAGGTCCTTATGGAAGATGTGTGTATCATTGTGATAATGATGCAGTAGACCATCAGGTAGTTTGTATAGAGTTTGAAGGAGGAATAACAGCTTCCTTTACCATGTCTGCTTTTACAACTGGAAGCAGAAGAACAAGAGTGATGGGTCCTTTAGGGGAAATGATAGGAGATTCCCGTTTCATAGAAATTACTTTATTTAAAAATCAACAAAAAATAGTATACGATACTCTTGATAAGAATAAGTATATGCTTAGTAAGCATGCTGGTTTCGGACATTATGGTGGGGATTTTAGGATTATATCTAATTTTATTAAAGCCATACAAAAAAATGATAAATCTATTTTTTCAACTGCTGTAGAAGAAGCAATGGAAAGCCATTTAATGGCTTTCTACGCAGAAGATAGCAGACTAAAGAACAAAATTGTGGTTAGACAATAAAACGATGAAGGGGAAGCACACTATCGATGAAATTTAAAAAGATATTCTCTTTTGATGAAGATTTTTACCCTGCTGCTTTATGGAATCGTGTTTTTCTTAAGAAAGTGAGGAATGCAAAAAATGGTATTCCATTAAGAATTGGTATTGCCAGGAATGATATCTTCTATTCAGTTTATAAAACTCAGATTTCTTCTAAGGGAATTGGATTTGATTCCAGTAATTATACCTATGTGGAAAGATTAACAAAGACAATGCTCTGGATTCATGGCGGAAATAAAATTGTGATAGATGGCCCAACTGATATTGTAAATTATATTAAAGAATTATATTCAAAAAAAGGTAAACGCTTTTTTGATGCCAATTTTATGTCTGATATCTATGGGAAACCATTTTCTGTAGTTGCCTACCATACAGGACAAAACATCCATGTGAAAGAACAATCCATTCCTGTCAATCGAGAACTTAAGGGCTGTCGTATCGGTTTTGACCTGGGAGCAAGTGACAGAAAAGTCAGTGCGGTTATAGACGGAAAAGTAGTATTCAGTGAGGAAGTACCCTGGGATCCCGGTGAGCAGGATGATCCTGAGTACCATTATCACGAAATAATGACGATGTTACGACGAGCTGCCCAACACCTGCCCCGTGTTGATTCTATCGGGGGGAGTTCGGCTGGTGTCTATATCAACAATCGGGTGATGGCTGCCTCTTTGTTTCGAAGCATTCCTCCCTGTCTTTTTGAAAAAAGAATAAAAAATATTTTCATAGACATCCAGAGGGAATGGAATGTACCTTTGAAGGTAATCAATGACGGAGAGGTTACCGCCCTAGCCGGTTCCATGTCCTTACAGGCTAATGCAGTGCTGGGCATTGCCCTGGGATCGAGTGAAGCGGGGGGATATGTAGATCGAAAAGGGAATATTACCACCCAATTAAATGAACTGGCTTTTGTACCCATTGATTTTAATAAAAAGGCGCCGGTTGATTCCTGGTCCCAGGACTCCGGCTGTGGGGTACAATATTTATCCCAGATAGCTGTGATACGACTGGCAAATAAAGCTGGTGTTACCTTACCTAAAGAACAAACACTTGCGGAACAATTAACACATGTTCAGGAATTACTGGCTGAAGGAGATCAAAAGGCCTTTCAGGTATTTAAAACTATTGGCATATATTTGGGATATGCCATTGCCTATTACGCGGATTTTTATAATCTGGAACATGTATTAATATTAGGCCGGGTGACTTCAGGCCAAGGAGGGCATATAATCTTAGAGCAGGCCAGCCAGGTTTTAAGGGAAGAATTTACAGAATTGTATGATAAAATTTCTCTGCATCTTCCAGATGAATCTAACCGGAGAGTGGGGCAATCCATAGCAGCTGCCAGCTTGCCCTTAATCAGCAGCGAGAACTAGAGAAGTAATGGGAACTGACTAAAATTGAGCTTCATATATATGATATATTGGCTACCTATATTTAATAAAAATAATTTTATTATGAGAATGAGAAATGTTGAGTAATAAAGAACAAAGAACCGTTATTTTAAATGGTACTATCTTTACTCCTTTTCAATCTTTTGAAGGCCATATTATGATTGAAAAGGGGAAGATTATATCTGTCACACCTATTAAAGATAGTACCAAAGACTCCTCCAGTTTTGGCCAGGCAGAGATTCTTGAAGCTAGGAATAAATACATTATGCCTGGTTTTATTGATCTTCATGTTCATGGAGGCGATGGGGCAGATGTGATGGATGGAGAGTATGGAGCTATTAAAAAGATTGCTGCTAACCATTGTCATTATGGCACCACTGCTTTTCTTCCTACCACCCTGACCATGAGCAAAGATGATATTATAAAAAGCCTCCAGAGCATCGGGGAAGCCAGATTAAAGGGTACCGGAGCAGCTGAGATTTTAGGAATACACCTGGAAGGACCCTATATCAATCCGGAGAAAAAAGGAGCCCAAAACAAAGAAGATATTATCCAGCTCTCCAAAGAGGAATTTCTGGCCTTCAATCAAGCTTCCGGCAATTTAATTCGCCTAGTGACCCTGGCACCGGAAATGCCCGGAGCACTGGATTTTATTCCCTGGCTGTGTGAACAAGATATCATTGCCTCAGCAGGGCATACTAATGCTACCTATGAAGAGATGCAGGATGCCCTTCAATCCGGTTTAAACCATGTTACCCATCTGTTTAATGCCATGAGAGGATTGCACCATCGAGAGCCAGGTATAGTGGGTGCCGCTTTATCTGATTCCAGAATAACAGTAGAGGTCATTGCTGATGGAATACATATCCATCCGATCATATTGAAAATAATACACCAGATGAAGGGGAGTAATAAAATAGTTCTAATTACTGATGCCATTAGGGCAACCGGCTTGCCGGAAGGCACCTATGATCTGGGGGGACAGAAAGTGATAGTGGCTAAGGAACAGGCTAGGCTCCAGGATGGTACTTTGGCCGGCAGCGTTCTAACCATGAATAAAGCTGTACAGAACATTGTAACTAAAGCAGACATTCCATTAGGGGAAGCCATTCAAATGGCCAGCTATAATCCAGCAAAGTGTCTGGGTATAAATAATAAAAAAGGAAGTCTGGAACCAGGCAAAGATGCAGATATAGTCATACTAAATAAAAACTTTGAAGTGGACTTAACTATGGTTTCAGGAAAAGTCATCTTCAGGAGAGAAGAGCTATGAATGTTGTCATTGTAAAGGACTATCATGAGCTAAGTGTTCAAGCTGCTCAGCTGGTTGCCGATCAAATCACCAGGAAGAAAAATACAGTCCTGGGTTTGGCTACCGGGCAGACACCGGTGGGTATGTATCAGGAATTGATTAAAAAGTTTAAAAAAGGAGAAATAGACTTTTCCCAAGTGGTTACCTTTAACCTGGATGAATATTATGGACTATCCCCGGAGCACCCGCAAAGTTACCATTATTTTATGTGGGATACCTTCTTTCAGCATATAAACATCAATAAAGAAAACATATACTTATTAAACGGAATAACAGATAATATCGATGAGGAATGCCAAAGATTTGAAGATCTCATTAAAAAAAGAGGTGGCCTAGACTTACAGATATTGGGTATTGGTGATAATGGGCATCTTGGTTTTAATGAGCCGGCCATCGGTCTGAATAGCAAGACTCACCTGGTAAATTTATCAAAAGCAACTATCCGCGCCAATGTCAAATATTTTGACGATATCAAGGAAGTACCCCGGCAAGCTCTCACCATGGGTATCGGAACAATCATGAAGGCCGAAAAAATTATTCTCTTAGCTAGTGGCCGAAAGAAATCTCCAGTAATAGTTAAGACTATCAAGGGGCCAGTCAGCACTGAGGTACCAGCAACTGTCCTTCAGCTTCATAATGAGGTATCTATTATTCTAGATCAAGATGCTGCCAGCAAACTTTAATCTAACCAGCTAAGGATAAAACAATCTCCTTCGCTTCCCCTAAGACTATAAATCTAAATATAAAAATGTCAAAGCTTGTGAGTCTGATTCAAAAATTGATTTTGTTCCTAAAGCAAAATAGTTTTTCTAAAAATATTTTATTGCTCTTAATCTACAAAGCAATCTCATCCATTTATATCCAAAAAAGTATTATTTGTTTATCATTTATTACCTATCACTTTTTACTGTAGCTAATAAATAGCAGGTCTATAGTGTAACCTATGTCCTGAATCAAAAGTGTAACCTATGTGTTGGTTAAATATATTTAACTTGTATCTCGAAACTTGCAACTTGTAACTTATTTTTGCCTGAAAACTAAAAACCGTCAACTGACAACTGTCTTTGATCTTACATTTTTTTTGCTAAAAATAAAAAACAAGAATCACCAACATTTGTTTCCTCAAAAAAATATTTGACGGGAAAATTTTTCCGGCTATAATAATAGCCATAAGGCTAATATATTATCCAGAAGGATATTTCAAATGAAAGAAATTCTATTTAAAACAAATCCACAGAAGGTAATTGAATATTTAATACAAAAAGCCGGCAAGGAATTTTTATCAAAAGAGATTCAGATTGCTACCAAAATGAGTAAAGCCGGGGCTAACTTTGCCTTAAATGATTTAGTAAAAACCAGTCTTGTCAACAGACAACAAAAAGGAAATGTATATTTGTACACTATCAATGATGAAAATCCTGTTGTCAAACAGTTGAAAGTGTTAAAAACTATAATAGATTTTATGCCCCTGATTAAAAAGCTAAAACAAAAAACCAGTAAAATAATTTTATATGGCAGTTCCAGTCGTGGTGAAGATACCGAGGATAGTGATATTGATTTATTCATTGTGACAAATCTAACTGAAGAAGTTGAGAAGATAATGCAAAGAAAAAAATATTCCAAAAAAATACAACTAATTATCCGCAAACCTCTACAATATATTGAAATGGAAAAAACAAACCCAATTTTTTATCAAGAGATAGAAAGAGGGATAGTTTTATGGGAAGCAAAAAATGAATCCTGAATTCCAAAGATGCCTAAAAAATAATAAAATCAAAAAATTTACTCCTGGTCATAAATTGGCACCAAAAGAACTTAATGTTGCTAAATCAGATTTTGAACAAGCTAAAATAAGTTTTGAAAACAATAAAAATTATAAATGGTCTACTGTACAATGCTATTACTCAATGTTTCATGCCGCTCGCGCATTGCTTTACATTAATAACTATCGAGAAAAAAGTCACCATTGTCTTATTGTTGCGATTAAAGCCCTTTATGTAGAGAAAAAATTATTACCAGTGCATCTTATAGAAGGTATGCAAAAAGCAAAAACTTTAAGAGAAAATGCTGATTATTATGACGAGTGGTCTGAAATAGGCGCTGAAACAATCATGAAATTAGCTGAGGAGTTTTTAGAGAAGGCTAAACAAATTTTAAATTTACAATTAAATAACCATTGATTTGGCAAATAGTAATTAACTAATAAAGATTGAGAGATAGATTTTGGAATTGTCTTGTACTCGATACTGGTTACTTATCACTTATTACTGAATTCGATTGTCTTAAACTATCTACTAACGACTAACGTCAAACGACTAATTTTATCTTGCACCTTTCTTTCGACCGGCGGACTGGCAGACCGGGTGACCGGTAGACTATAACATTCATTTAATCTTGAATCTTTAGTGGTATTTGTTTAAAAACCAAAAACCGTCAACTGATAACTGTCTTTCCCCTTGCAAAATAATAAATTATTATTATAATATATTAATAGAATAAAAAATTATTAATATCAATACAGGTGATAAAGATGGATAAAATGACTAAAATCAGAGACAACTCTCAAATAACCATTCCCAAAAATATAATGGATAAATTGGATTTAAAAAAGGGAGATACTATCTCCATTGAACTTCGGGATGAAGAAATAGTATTAAAACCAGTTGTTATTATTGATAAAAGCCAGACCTGGTTCTGGAGTAAAGATTGGCAAAAAGAAGAGAGGGAAGCAGAAGAAGATATCAATAAAGGCAGAGTAAAAACTTTTAATAATGCCGATGATTTAATGAAAGATTTAAAAAAGTAAATGAAGTTCAAAATAACCCAACGGTTTAAAAGAAGTTTTCAGAAATTAACAAAAGAAGAACAACAGGCATTTCAAAAACAGATAGATATTTTTTTACAAAATCCAACAGTACCATTTCACCCTTCTTTACAGGTAAAAAAAATCCAGGGAACTGCAGAAATATTCGAATGCAGGATCAATCGGGATATTCGCATGACCTGGCAATATCAACAATCAGAATATATATTACTTCGCAATATAGGTAAACATGACCGAACCCTTAAAAGACCATAGAATATAAAACAGTATGTAATATTTAGTATCGCGTATCGAGTCCAAATTTAGTGAGCTATATTTTCAGTTAGAAGAAAATCTCACTCTTATCGTTGTTACTAACTACTTATTAAGTCATTGCGAATCCAGAGCTCATCTTCTCCCTCTTGAGGTGGAACTTAGCTCTTCTTTTGTCTCCCTCCCTTGAGTCAAGGATTTCCCAGCCCAATTTCCTCCCCCTCGTACGATAGTAGGGAGTATAAAATAGAATAAATTAATTAGGAGGAAGAAGTAACAAAAGCTATAAGAAGTAGTTACAGTAAAAGAGAATATGTTATGATGATACCGGAAGAGTTTGTAGTCGGCCAGGTCATCTCCCCCTGGAACAGTCACTATTATTAGATGATTAGTTCGTCCTTGAGGGGGGAGGACTAAGGTGGGGGTGAAACAATCTTTATTTTTTGCTAAACACTAACGACCAGCGGCTAATTTTATCTTTCATAATTTTTTGACAAATACCTTTAAGTATGATAATAATATCATATAAAGAGGTGATATAAATGCCAAGACATACTATATATTTATCAGAATCTGATAGTAAATTACTCCAGGAATTAAAAGAAAAACATGGCTCAGTTTCTAATGTAATTAGAATTTCTCTGAACAAATTAAGAGAAGACAAATTAAAAGAATATTATACAAATAAATCTGATTCCTATTCTGAGCTACGTAAAGCACAACAAAAAGTTATCAAAAGACAGGAAAAAGAGGAGCAATTATGATTTTCCCAAAAAGAGGAGAGGTATACTGGGGACCCGGTAAAAAGAAGATCAGACCACTTTTGGTTGTTTCAAATAATCTGGGGAACCAGTACAGCAGTGATGTTGTAGTCATCCCTGGTACTGCTCAAAATACAGATACTGTCTATCCAATAGAAGTCCTGGTAAAAAAAGGATTTTCTAAGCCCACAAAGTTTCAGGCAGATTCAATTTTTACTATTGAAAAAACAGAGTTAGGTGAAAAAATAACTTATCTATCTGCTGATATTATGAAGGAAATAAACAGAGCGCTCCAGATTGAACTAAACTTGGAATTGTGAAAAAAAGTTTTTATTTTATGGTTTTTCGTTTTTAGGCTCATTACTGGTCACTCATCACTTATCACTGAATTCGATTGTCTTAAACTAGCTACTAACTACCAACGACAAACGACTAATAAGGCAATCTCATACATTTATACCCACAGTATTTATTTGCTTATTACTCATCACTAAGTACTTGTCACTATATTTTCTTGTATTTAATTTACAAATTCCAGTTGAAATAAGAAGAGTAAGAGTAAAATTCTTGACATAAGTTCGCATATATGCTAACATTTTAATCGAAAGGCTTGTTATATGAAAGTTCCTAAAAAAGAAGATTACATTTTTTACCAAGGATATAAATTTCAAGTTGAATTTTATTTTACTAAAACAGGAAAGATGCCAGCTAAGGATTATTATGAAAAAGGATAAAACTTATTTTGATAAGTTAATGCAGAACAAGGAATTTAGAGATAAATTTAATGAAGAATATCAAAATGTTTGTATCGGAGAACGAATTGCCAGGGCTAGATATAAAGCAAATTTAACCCAGGCAGATCTGGCCAAACGCATCAACACAACAAAATCAGCTATATCAAGATATGAAAGCGATAATTATCAGGGATATAGCATAAAACTGTTAAATAGAATCGCCAAAGCCTGTGATTCTGATTTAATAATTGACTTTGTTCCTAAAAAAAGTAGCTAATTACTTAAATAAAAGCAAAATTGAAAATATGAATCCCTTACTTTATAATAAGAAATAGGAAAAAATATTAAAAAGTTATTAATAATTAATAAACAAGGAGCAAGTTTTGAAATTCAGCGAATTAGTTAGAATCTTAGAAAAAAACGGTTACTCTATTGTCAAGGAAAAAGGTTCAATTCGCTATTATAGCAAACCCGGAATAAAGAAATTAATTAGAATTGATTACCATGGATCGAAAGAAGTACCAACAGGTACCTGTAAGTTTATTTTAAAAAGTGCAGGTTTAAAATAAAGGAGAACTTATAAAATGATTAATTTAAAATATTCGCTGGTAATAGAAGCAACAGAAGATCCCACCTTCTTTACTTTTTATTCTCCTGATATTGAAGGATTCACTGGAGTTGGACATTCTGTAGAAGATTGTATTTATCAGGCAAGATGGGGAATGGAAGAACATCTGGATTTATTAAAAGAAAGAAAATTGCCGATTCCTAAAGAAAACAAAAACCCGGAAATTATAATCAGAAATGAGAATAAATCAAATGTAGCAGTGTAATAAGGTAAAATAAAATTTCTCAATCATCTTCGGTTTTACCAAAAAACTTTTTATTATATATTTATTTATTGTATTTACATTGTTTTAAAGTTATACGGAATACTGTTATCTTGCCATAGGACAGAGCCCTCTTTTCTGTCATTGCTCGGAGCGAAGCGACAAAGCAATCTCATCCACTTATAAAATAGTATCGAGTCGTTAGTATCGTGTATGTAGTGAAAGAAATTAAAACCACTAACCTAAATCGTCTTTTATTTTTCTTATTTTGTATTTGATTGGCAGACCGGAAGACAGGGTGACCGGTAGACTATTTTTTGTATTTTGACTCGATACTACATACTTGATACACGATACTGTTTTGACCGGCAGACCGGTAGACTATAACATTCATTTAATCTTGAATCTTTAGTAGTATTAGTCTAAAAACCAAAAACAAAAAACCAAAAAACCAAAAAACCATCCAACCCGCATTGTTACCCAAACAAGAAGGGAGGAAAATCATGTCTAAACTGGTCAGTATGCTCTACAAATTAGCCCGGGCAGCCAATGATGTCAGCAAAGTAGCAAGCGGCGACCCCAAGAAAATTGCCCGCCGGGCAAAAAATAAAATTGTAGGCAAAAAACTGAATAAAACAATTGGCAAATTCTTGTGGAAATAAGATAGATTTCCCTGACTTAAAAGTTGAAAAAATATTATAAGTCAAGTATAATGGACTAAGAATAACTAATAATACTCTAAGACAGAAATACTGGACTTAAAAAATTAAAAAGATTGGATTCGATTATGCAAGATGGTCAAACTGGAAAATATCTAATTCAACCAGGTGGATATAAAGCGTTCATACCTGTAACATTACCATCAATAAAACCAATAAAATATAGTGAAAAACTGAGAAATATACTTTCAGAAGCAGATAGAGCTTTGTCAAGACTTGATGGAGTGGTTAATGTTCTTCCTAATTCTGATCTTTTTATAGCAATGTATGTAAAAAAAGAAGCTCTTTTAAGTTCGCAAATAGAAGGCACTCAAGCATCCTTAGAGGGGGTTTTGAGATTCGAAGCAAATTTGGAACCAGAAGAAGATATCAATGAAGTAAAAGAAGTAATAAATTATATCAAAGCACTTAACTACGGAATAGCAAGACTATCTGAGTTACCAATTTCAAATAGATTGATTAAAGAAATACATAAAATACTTATCCAGGGTACTCGTGGTACCAGTAAGATCCCCGGAGAATTCAGAAAAATACAAAACTGGATAGGATTACCCGGAGCTGCTCTTTCTGATGCTATTTTTGTTCCTCCACCACCGGAAAAAGTACCTGAACTAATGTCAGAGCTGGAGAAATTTATTCATCAAAAAGATGAGATCCCTCCCTTAATTAAAATAGCCTTAATTCATGCTCAATTTGAAACCATCCACCCATTTTTAGATGGAAACGGCAGAGTAGGTAGATTGCTTATCACTTTTTATCTTTATTGTAAGAAGATACTTTCTCACCCCCTATTATACTTAAGTGTATATCTAAAAAAGAATAGAAGCAGATATTATGATTTATTAATGGAAATTAGAGAGCAAGATAGATGGGAAGAGTGGTTAAAATTTTTCTTAGAAGGAATTAAAGAGGTTTCAGAAGAAGCCCTTATCTTAGCCAAAGAAATAATCATACTTAAAGAAAAATTACTAAAAACACTTTTCTTAAATAAGATTTCAAGTATTTATGCAGTTGAATTATTAAACCTGCTTTTTATCAAACCTATTATTACATCCACAGATATAGTAAAGAATTTAAATACCAGCAAAGAAACAGCAAATCAACTGATAAAAAAGTTTGAAAAAATAAATATTATCAGAGAAATCTCCGGTAAAAAGCGTTACAAAAAATATATTTTTTTAGATTACATCAATATAATTAAAAAAGGAACTGAGTTGTAATTTTTGTTTTTGACCGGCAGACTATTTTCTTGTATTTAATACTCGATACACGATACTGTTTCGACCGGTAGACTATAGCATTCACTTAAGCCCGAATTCTTAGTATTGTCTTAGTCTGAAAACCGTAAACTGTCAACCGTAAACTCTTGCATTTAACCGGCCAACAGGTAAACTGGTCAACTTATAAATGGTATTGCTCATCACTAATTACTTGTCACTTATTACTGAATTCGATTGTCTTAAAATAGCTACTAACTACCAACGACAAACGACTAATTTTATCTTACACCTTGAATTATGTATCTTTATTCTTTTGGTACGACTTCAGGACATGAGTAACAAAAAACTTCAAGACATAGGTAACACTTTCTAATAAAATAACAGATGAAAACTTAGTAAAAGGAGTGTTCATCTGATGCCTTGGAGGGAACAAAAAATAATG
>JAQUNC010000008.1 GCA_028717805.1 Atribacterota bacterium | reverse complement strand
TCTTTTTCGCATAACTCACGTACCACTTCGATTGTGGGATTGGTATGACCATAGGCCGGGATGTTAAAAAACACTATCTTACTCATAATGCTTATATTACCTCTTATTCTGACCAGTATTTATATTGTAGAACAAAGAATATTCTTCTATATCCTATATCACTTTAGTCAAAAAAGACGTGGGCACCCTCGGTGTAATCTGACGGAGAACCGTGTTCATTTCCACGAAATGTATTACCGGCAATCGTGTACATTTCACTTTCTGCCGGATTAAGCGGCTCGCCAGCCGGGATATTCTGTACATCTGTTCCTGTTCCCCATCCATCCGGACGGGCTGCATTAGGCAGAAGTTCACTGTGTTTACCGACACAAATACCACCGCCGAAACCTGCCACATTGCTATAAATATCATTATCAATGATGTAGGCAAAACTGTAATACAAATCAATTCCGCCACCGGTGAGACCTGCCGAATTATTGATGATGGTATTCCCGATAATGTTTGGTTCACCGTAATACACATAAATCCCGCCGCCGTGGTCTGTAACCCAGTTATCCTTGATAGTATTGTCTTCAATTGTGGGATTACTGTGATCAATATAAATTCCGCCGCCGTAAAATGAAGCTCCGTTCTGGATGGTAAATCCTTTCAGGGTTGAAGTATCGCCACCGGTAAACACCACAACAGAATTCACCTCTCCCCCGTCAATGATGGTTTTAGTCAAATCAATTATCATACCAGGGCCGTCTGGAATTTCGTTACTTCGTACAGTGATGTCCCGGTCATCGAAAACGATGTTTTCATAATAGGTTCCCGGGGAAACCACAATGGTCTCTTCGTCTAAGGCGGCATCTATTGCCTCCTGGATGGTATCGTAACCAACAACGGTATCTATATTGTATATTTTTTTGGCTAATACAAAACTTGCCTGAATAGTGTGGTTCTGAATGACCTCTTTAAAAGTATAGGTGAAAATAGGGGTCAATGGTATCGGTTCTATGGATATACCATCTACCAGTAAAACGTCAAGCAGATACCCCTCATCTGGGATGATAGTGAACGTCTTATCTTTTCCCTCAACGATCTGGACTTCCCCCTCAGGGTTAATCTGTCCGTTTTCCCCGGCAGTGGCAGTGATGGTATAGGTGATGGTTGGAGGGGGAGCTGTACAGCCTCCTATAAGAAAAACAATTGCTAAGAACAAGATAAAGACAATAGCAGGGATTCGTTTGGTAAACATTTTTAAACCTCCTTATTCTATTAAGATTATAAGACCATTAGTCTTTAAAAATTGGGATGTCTTTAAAATGCCTCATTAAGAAGCATAAGAGAGTAATCTTTTTAAGGTATCAACTACAGCAAATGGATTGCCACATTCTTGAGAGGTAAATCTTCATTTGGTTTTAGGAATAAGAATGAAATGAATTTTACGAGATCAGTTTTTATCATTATACAACGGCTAAATTGGGTTTACAATCATTAAATTTCTTACAAGCGATCAGATGCTCCTTAGGCCATATTTTATTATTCTGGCATAAAGATAATTTTTTGACTATCCCGATGGTTAAGATTATTCTATTATCAAGTTAACTGAGGTGTTATTTTCTCTTCATAATAATTTGGTTGCTTTACTAATTAAATTTTAGAGAAAAATTGGGATAGACTCAGGTTTGCTGTCTTATTGTTATTTACAACATTTTTAGATATACTTTACAATTAATAATCTGAGTAATTACTTAATATCCTAAAAAATTTAATCCAAGAGTATAACAATAAAAAGGAGATCTAATTGTACTGGTATCTTTATAAGAATGAAAATAATAAATTCCCCTATACCATTTACCTGGAAGAAAAGCTTGGCCAATATCTAACTCTAAGAGTACAGGCTAAATGGCCTGGTCCTGGAATGAAAATATTCTGTATTTCAGAAGGAATTTTGTCCAAAAAGAATCTTCCTAATGAAGAACCTGAAGAAAAATGTCCCATCATTTTAGCAAAAAGATGGGGTAAAAAACTCAATATCATCCTGGATAGAAAAACCAGAAGAAGATGCTGGTTCATTTTTTTACAAAAGGAGTATAAGTCTACACCGGGGCAATATTATGAACAAATCTTCTGGATAACCCAATCCTCTATGAAAATGAAGGGTCCTGGAGCCTACATTCCCCAGGGTGGCAAACAAGAAAGAATGGAAATTATTATTGATAAACGAGAGCGTTATCCTTATAAGTTTGCTCATAGTAATATCAAAAAAGAAAATCTACAGGTTGGGGACTATGCCTTAAGCAAGGGCAATTGTATTATTGCTGTTGCCGAAAGAAAGACTCTTGATAATTTTCTGCATGAGGTAAGAAATTTTGAGGTTTTAAAAATAAGCCTCCAAGAATTACAGAGATATCCCTATAAAGCATTAATATTTGATTCTCCATATTCAGAATTCATTAATCCCAAAACTAATCTATTTTACAATGCTTCTTATACTGCTGATATACTGGCTGAACTATATGTAACTTTTCCGGATATACAATTTATCTTTTTTAAAAATAGAAAATTAGCTAACGAATGGCTCTACCGCTGGTTTAAAAGGATATGGGTACATTCTTGATTTTACCTGACGATACCAGATTCAGAAATAACCAAATATCATACTCTGGAATGAGAAAAAAATTCTTGCAACATGTAAAGATAAAAAATAATAACTTTCTTTCAAAATTGAAAAATAAATTATTTCATTTGGAATACTACTAGTAAGATATAGGATAGTAAGTAAAGAACTATAGGCTTTAATGTATGGTGTTCAGTCGTTGGTTTTTATTTTCAGCTAACACTTTAATAAAATCCCTGAGGAATAACCATCAATTAAGCAGCTAATTATAAAGAAAGATATTTATGTTGTTTTTTCCTCTTTAATATTTTCAGGCGAAAGAAATCTTCTCTCTCCTTTTCTTCCAACTCCTCGGAAATTGATTTCACCAGAACTTCATATCTAGGTATTTGAATATTTTTTAGAGCATTGGTTCTTTTCTGAGTTCTTTTTATTTCCATAGCTAATTTGTATATTGAATCCTCAATTTCTGCCAGATCATAGATTAGATATTTAACCTGCTGAAATTTCTGTAAAGCTACATCTAAAGCTGTATTTGTGTGATAAAAACTATAACAAGGTTCAACTCTATGTCGTTCATACTTAATCTGAGGTATTTCCACACCCATAACGCTATAAGCAAGAATGTTAAATTCAGTAGCCTGTGGAATTGATCTGGCTATTTCGTTTACTTCATTTATTCCCAGGGTTATATTTGCTACAGTAAGGGCTTCATACGCTTCTTTAAATATTTCTCTTATCTTTTGTTGAGCTTCTGTTGCCCTGTCTACAAAATCCATCATCTTTCTAATAAGGACATTTCTCTTTTTATCCAGCAATTCAAAGCCCCTTTTAGAAAAATCCAGTGCAGTCTGAGCGGCAATCAGATTAGATTTGGTAGCAGCAATATTTCCCTGCATAAATATTCACTTCCTGAGATATTTCTTAAGCAAAGAAGGATCTATCCTATTAAGCTCCTGTTCTGGTAAAATACTGATAAGTTCCCACATGAGATTTAAGGTTTGATTTAGATCACGATATTCTTCAAAATCCTGCCGAACATATTTTTCTTCAAGTTGGCGACCAAATTCCATATAGCTGCGATCAATATAAGAAAGTTCATCTTCTCCTATAATCTGAGCTAAAGCTTTTATCTCCTGGACCCGGGAGTAAGATGAAAAAACTTGATTAGCAATATCAGCATGGTCTTCACGGGTAAACCCTTTACCAATTCCATCCTTCATTAAACGGGAAAGGGAAGGAAGGATATTTATTGGTGGGTATATCCCTATCTGGTGTAAAGAACGACTTAAAACTATCTGACCTTCAGTAATATAGCCGGTGAGATCTGGTACCGGATGGGTAATATCATCATTAGGCATGGTAAGAATTGGTATCTGAGTAATACTACCCTTTGAACCTTTTAACATTCCTGCTCTCTCATAGAGACTGGCTAAATCAGAATAAAGGTATCCTGGATATCCTTTACGGGAAGGTACTTCTTCTTTCGCTGAAGAAATCTCTCTCAATGCCTCACAATAACTGGTCATATCTGTCATTACTACCAACACATGTTTTTCACATTCAAAGGCAAGATATTCGGCAACAGTAAGAGCACATCTGGGAGTAATAATTCTCTCCATAACAGGATCATCAGCTAAATTCAGAAACATAGCTATTCTATCCATAACTCCAGATTCTTCAAAAACCTTATTGAAAAAGTCAGCTTCATCGTGCTTAATGCCAATAGCAGCAAAAACAATGGCAAAATTACTAGCTTCTTCCTCTAAAATGCGAGCTTGTTTAACAATTTGGGCAGCCAACTGATTATGAGGAAGACCATCTCCAGAAAAGATAGGTAGTTTTTGTCCTCTAATCAGAGTTACAAGACCATCAATATTAGATATCCCGGTTTGGATATAGTTTCTAGGATAAAGTCTGGCTATAGGATTCATCGGCCTACCATTGATGTTATAACTCTTTTTTGAATAGATTTCTCCAGCACCATCTATAGGGGCTGCCATTCCACTAAAAATCCTACCTAAAACCTCATATGAAACAGGAATCTCCATAGGTTTTCCTGAAAAACTTACTGCCACATTATTCAAAGAAATACCTGAAGAACCTTGGAAAACTTGAATAACTACCTTATCCTTATCAATTTGAACAACCTGCCCCATTCGGCATTCCTTACCAGGTATCTCTATTTCGACAATTTCTCCATAAACTGCATCTGAGACCCCATTCATTATAATCAGGGGCCCTTCTGCTTTATCCAGTTTAAGATATTTAACCTTCATCAACGGAACCTTCTTTATACATATTCTCCAAGCTATCATAATATTTATTAATTTTATCTATTAATTCCCTGAATGGCTTTATTTTTTCTCCACTAATTTTATATTTCATCATGATTACATCGGAAAATAAACTTTCATCTTTTACTTTGGAAAGAGGTATCCCCTTTTTAATACAGGAATAGGACCTATCATAAAGGTTATCAATTACTTTTAGCATGTTATACTGGTTAGATAGAATAGTATATAAATCCTGGGGATGGAAGGCATTTTGCTGAAGATATCCTATTTTTATTATTCTCGCAATTTCCAGTATAATCCTCTGTTCATCTGGTAAAACATCCTCTCCTATTAATTTCACAATGTCCATTAGTTTATTTTCTTCCAGAAGAATTGCCATCATTTTAGACCTAATATCCATTATTTCTGAAGATACGTTATCTTTAAACCAATCTTTTAAAACAGGAATATAATTACTGTAGGATAAAAGCCAGTTAATGGATGGGAAATGCCTGGCATGGGCTAATTCACGATCTAAGGCTAAAAAGGTGCCTACAATTCTCTTGGTAGATTTGGTAACTGGTTCAGAAAAATCTCCTCCGGCTGGGGAAACAGCACCTATTATAGTTATAGAACCTTCTGTGCCATTGAGATTTTTACAATATCCTGCTCTCTCATAAAAAGCCGTCAGTCTAGAAGCAAGATAAGCCGGATATCCTTCTTCAGCAGGGATTTCCTCTAATCTACCTGAAATCTCCCTTAAAGCTTCTGCCCATCTAGATGTAGAATCAGCCATTACAGCTACATTATATCCCATATCTCTAAAGTACTCAGCAATAGTAATGCCTGTATATATAGAGGCCTCACGAGCTGCTACCGGCATATTGGAAGTATTAGCAATAAGTATGGTGCGATCCATTAATGGATTATTGGTTTTCGGATCCCTAAGTTTAGGAAAATCTTCCAGAACTTCAGTCATCTCATTACCGCGTTCGCCACAACCAATATAGACAATCAGATCAGCATCACTCCACTTAGCTAACTGGTGTTGGGTGATAGTTTTCCCGGTACCAAATCCTCCCGGAATAGCAGCAGTGCCACCTTTAGCTAAAGGGAAAAAAGTATCAATAATCCTCTGTCCAGTTATCAATAATTTCTCCAGAGGTATTCTATTCATAACTGGTCTTGGTTGTCTTATCGGCCATTCCTGAGACATTTTAATCTCATGATTTTGCCCATCTTTATCTAATAAGATAATCAAGGTATCTTCAATAGTGTAATAACCATCTGGCACTACACTTATTACCTTTCCTTTAATATCAGGGGGAATCATTACTTTATGAACAATTATTGTGGTCTCTCTTATTTCAGCAAAAATAGTACCCGGTTTTAAAATATCCCCCTCTTTTGTTACAATTCTAGTATCCCATGGTTTTTCTTTATCCAGTGAGATAAGACCAATCCCTTCAGGAATAAATGGATTTCCTGAATTATAAATTTTAGATAGGGGTCTTTCTATGCCATCAAAGATATGACTCACAATCCCTGGTCCCAACTTTACGGACAAAGGTTTGCCTGTACCGTTGATTTTCCCGCCTATTTTGAGGCCGGTTGTCTCTTCATAAACTTGGATAGTACCGATCTCATTTTCTAGAGAAATAACCTCACCAATCAACTTTTTTTCTCCTACTGTTACCATTTCCCGTACCTTAAAACCTTCCAAATGCTCAGCTTTTACCACTGGTCCGTTAATATAAATAATCCTTCCCATCCCTTGCATCTTATTTCTCCTTATCCCTATCCAGCCATGAGAATAATACTTCTACAATCAGTTTATGACTCTCCTCCAGAATGGTATTAATGGTATAATCTATTTCTAATCGACCATCTCCACTCTCTACAAAAACTCCACCTATTTGTCGATCATCAGTATCAATCTGATAGGTATCCTGGCTTCTGGTGGAATTGATAGTTTTTAAAATCAATTCCTGTCTCTTCTTAATATCATTATTGCTAAATTTAAAACAGACAAATTGGTCTTTAGAAAATCTGGATAATACCTTCTTTATTACCTCTGCTAAAAAAATCGTATATTCGTCTGTTTGCACAAAAGTTTTAACTCTCTTTTTTACTTCCCTAAAAATTCTTTCCATTAATTCTTTTTTCTTTTTTAATACTGCCAAACGCATATTTGACCTGGTTTTTAAAACTATACCTTGCTTTCTACTTTGAGCTTCTTTAGAAATCTTCTCTATTGTGAGTATTTTTTCCTCCTCATAATCATCAATGATATTTTTCGCCCTGTTTTTATGATTTTCTATTATATTTTCTTGTTTTTTCTGGAAGTCGGATTCTATTCTCTCAATGATAACTTTTGTAAACAGGGAAATCTTGTCTTCAATAGTATTTGACATGGGATTTTCTCACCTCAAATCTTGAGTCCTATGGATTCTCTTATATATCTGGTTAAGAAGTCAGGTAAACGCCTACTTCCATGCCGGTCAGGAATCTCTACAATGATAGGAAGATTTCTGGATAGTTTCATCTCGTTAATTTCCGATTGTACCTTCTCTAGCAATAATTCTGTAATAAGTAAAATTCCTAAATCCTTTTTCCCCTTAATCTTTTCTAATTCTCTTAATATCTCTTCCCTTTCATGAACTACTATTCCTTCAACACCTGCTAGTCTCATTCCTGCCAGGGTATGGGTATTATCACTAATTAAAAAGATTTTCATGTTAACCTTCTGTATTATAATCTTCCTAATATCATAATAGAGACAATTAAGCCATAAATAGCAATACCTTCAGCTAAACCCACAAATATTAAGGTTTTTCCCAAAATATTGGGATCTTCTGAAACAGCTCCAAGGGCAGAAGAGCCTACTGCACCCACTGCATAACCTGCTCCAATAGTAGCTAATCCGGTTGAAAGTGCGGCTGCTAAAAACCCCATCCCTGACGAGGGATCTGGTGAAGATTGAGCACTAGCCATATTCGGAATTAAGAAAAAGAGAAAACTCGCTACCAGAATAACATAAGTTACCACAGACATTTTAACTAATTTTCTAATTCTAAGCAGATTATTATTATCCTTCTTTAATAAGAGGTAAAATCCAGCTGCTATAGTTAAACCTGATATAGTCATTGCGATAAATAGTATTATATACATACAATTTAAACCTCCGTTTTCGAATTGACAAAATTATAGGATTTGTTTCCATCAATTGGTAAAACTATTGTTTTAAAAATTACTCTTTTTTTCTCTTTTTGGAGAGATGGTCTCTTAATTTTTAACGGAACATATTCAATTCCATCTCCCCTATAATACTTAGTAAACAACTCATAATACTCTAACCTCAAAGCTTGAATAAATACGATCAGGGCTTCCAGTGTTAGAATAACAATATTTCCTACTACCAGAACTACCCAATTGCTCCAGGCACTACTCATCATATTAGCCAGGGTAAGAAAGGCTATATAAAGTCCAACATGATTCAGGGCAAAAGCGCCAACTCTGAGAAAGGAAATGGTATTAGAGAGCATAGACAGTAACATTTCTATTATGCCAAAACCTTCTTCAATATAATCATTGGCCGATAATTTTTTGTAAATTTTATTTAAATGGAATAATTTTGAGGCAATTGATTTTTTAAATAACATAATACAGAGAAGAACAGGTAGAATTATTATTAAAACCGGTAACAAGTCGTTATGGATGATAAAAGCCTGGTATACGGTATATAATAATAGAAGATAAAGGATGAATCCCGCTAGACCATTTTGTCCAAGTAATCCCTCTTCCAAATTCTTTTCCTTTATAGTATTTATAATATTGAATATATAACTGAGTGAAATAAGTATTATGCCAAAAAATACTGCTATAATCAGCATATTTTCAATATTAGCCATCGGTCTGATAACCAGGGCAGGTAATATTTCCTCCGACCCAAAAACACTGCCATATAGGAAACCAAAAATGATTGAGCTTAAACCTAACCTGTTTAAAACTCCACCAAAATCTATTTTTTGGTAAATATACTCTAAAATAAGACCGCTTATAAGTAGAACAAGTCCCTGACCAACATCGCCAAACATGGCTCCAAAGATAATCATATAAGACAAACCAAAAAAGATAGTAGGGTCCTTTTCTTGATAAGATGGGATGCCATACATTTTTACTAAACTCTCAAAAGGCTTAAATAGCTTTACATTGTTTAACTTAGTAGGAGGAATTGTACCCGAATAAGGTTTTTTTACGTCATCTACTAAAATGATTAATTTATTACCCAATTTTTTTTCTAAATTTTCTTTTAACTTATTTACACTACTGATCGGTACATAACCAAACATAAAAAACAATTTCTTACCTATGGCAACTTCTGACTTAACCTCTTCAATTCTTTTCTCCATTTCCAACCTGGAATACATCTTTTTTAATTCATCTCTATATTGCTCTTTATACTCTTCTATTGATCTTTTCAGTGATTCAATCAATTTTAGGTCTTGCTCAATACTATTATTCAGCTGTTCTAAAACCTCTGCTATAGTGCCTTTCATTTCTCGAGGTATAGGCAGAATTGTATAATTTAGTGAGCTAAAAATCTTCTCTAAGGTTTCCTCCAGAGTTTCCGGAGTAATAGATACCAATATAACATATTTACCTTCTATTGCTACTTTCAATATGACTGCTGGAATATTCTCATAATTCCTCTTAAGCTTATCATAATTTTCTCTGGTAATCCTTATCAACCTGAATACCAGGTATTTCATATTAGCAAAGCGGCTGATATCTAAATTGATTTTAGATAGATATTTTAGGTTGTTTATAAATTCCCTTTTACTATCAATCTCTTTAAATTTAGCCTCAATCTCAAGCATAGTGAAATGTAACACATCATATATTCCTAAAAATTGCTTCATAAAATTGTCATAGTCATATTCTTCACTTAAAAATTCATTCTTTAAATGTGACTTTATATCAAAAAGATCATAGAATAACTTTACAATTCTTTCTTCTTCGGTAAAGTCTCTCCTGTTTGTATAGGATTTTAGAAAAGGTTCTTCTTCTAAGGCTTCAATATTTCTCTCGGTAGGTGGAAGAAAAAAATCAGCTGAATTTACCCTGGTCAAGGCATTAATCGTATGCATGCTGCCTTGCAAAATAATTAAGCGTAAAGCCCTGTTTAAAAGATTCTTCGATCCAATAATCCCCATTATTTTCATTTCTTCTACACTCATAAATGAGTCTCCCTCAGTTTAAGCTACTTTTACCAAAAATTTTTTAGCTTCTTCACTGGATAATTTATACCTTATACTCTCGACAATAGAAATAATGTCTTTTATTTCCAGCTCTGATTTCCAGATATAAGCAATTGTTTGAATAATGCTAAGAGGAAATTTCCGACTTAATAACTTGAGCTTGTAAAAAATAAACCTATTTATACGTCTTTCCATATAGATATCTGTTGACATCTCTTCTTTTTTAAATAAAAAACCATAGACTGAATTTAATGTCATCTGGTAAAATTCTTCTAAGCTCTTTGCATAACACATTCTTTGACGGTCTTTGTAAGTCAATTTATCACCAAAATTTATGGTATAATTCAATAATTCTTCCGGAGATAACTGATAAAACTTTTTCCCCCTATATATCCACTGAATGTTATACAAATCAGATAACAAACCTTCCCATTTTTTTATTAAATATCTATCTGCAGAGAAAATCTTTAATCTTCGGCTTTGAATGATATTAAAATAACCAGTATCTAAAGCCATCTCAAAACGAAAAAGATTCTCCCTTCTGCCATCAATCAGTGGTATTAAAAATTCGAAAAACTCTGATCCCTTCAGTGAATATATTAAATCCCTAATTGTCTTCGCTTTATAAAATTGTTCAGGTTCCATCTGACTGTACTTGCCTAAAAAAGAGAGTGGTTTTTCGATTTCTCCGGGTTCCTTACCATTAAAAATAATTCTAGCAAGTACTTTTAAATCTTCTATCTCATATTTTATACAAAGAGAACGAACCAGTTTTTTATAATCACCACGAAAGTAATAGATTAGTTTGTCAATATTGGTAACCATATTTAGCGTTAGAATATCTTCAATATCCCGCCTGCTGACTATATCTGTCTTTATTTCAGCCAGAAGCTTTCTATAAGGAGTATTTTCTTTTAAATAACTCGCTGTCTCAGCAACAGAAAACATTTTAAGCAGATTTAAATAATCCTGCCTTTTTAAAAACTCTCTTTCTAAAATTCTTATCTTGGTATTTATTGCTGAATAGACTATGATCTTATCCATAATTTTCCCTGTTAATCTCAAAAATTCGCTTAATTATCTCATCAATAATACCTTTTAAGTTTTTTTCAAATTTTTTCTGCATATCTTCCAACAAAATTTTATTTTCCAATCTTAATTGATTTACTTCTTGTTCTGTTTCCTGTTCCATCTTTTGAACAATATACCGGGTTTTTTCCTCAATCTGCTTCTTATAATTTTTTATAATTTTTAGCTCTTCTTCTTTGTATTGATTAGTCAAATCTAGTAGTTGTTCTTTTCTCTTTTCACTTATTTCTATCGCTTTAGAATCTAAATTAATGAGGTTTTCTATGATATCTATCTCTTCCAATATAACACCTTCTTTCAGCTAAACAAATATTGCTCAAATTTGATTATACATCTAAATGTCAATAAGTGAAAAAGAATTGCATAGCGGATGACAATAGAATTTTTAAAAGAAGTTAATCTTTTACGGGCAATATTAATTATTTTTTGGCAATGACTTAGACCGTTTCGGTCATAACAATAAATAGAGCTAGAATAATACCTGCCACAAAAGCAAGTGGGGAATGGTGTTTTTCATGACCTCTTGCTTCCGGCAATAGATGGGAAGCAGAAAGATAGATTAACACCCCTACCACAAAACCGAGAGACAAACCTAAAATAGAAGAGCTTAATTTAGAAACAACAGGATAGGCTAACAGAGCTCCCAGTGGAGTGGTCAAAGCTGACATTAAAAAAGCAAACAAAAATGCTCTTTTCCCGCTGAAACCTCCTTCCATTAAAACAGAAAAAGTAATGACACCCTCAGCAAATTCATGCACTACCAAACCTATTCCGGCTAAAAAACCAGTAAGTATGCTGGTACTAAATGTTACCGCATATATTACACCATCGACAAAGGAATGTATGGCTATACCTTCCACTGCCGTAATACCAAAAGCCAGAGATTTCTGTTTAGTCCTCTGTTGAATAATCCTATTACTAAAAAACATAAATAAAAAACCAACCAGGGCAGCAAGACCAGCAGAATAATTCTTTTCCACCGCTTCCGGAAAGACCAGAACTAAGGGAACTGTAATTAAGACACCTGCAGCAAAGCACATAAAATAAGTATTTGCTCTTTCTGCTAATTTTTTATTCTTATAAATTGTTATTATACCTAGGCCATTAACAATTACTGCTAATAAAGCAAAAAGAACGATCCAGGTAAATGTACTTAATGCGAGCATATTCCCTTTCTCCTTTCTCTTTTTACCATTATAAAAATATCAGCAAAAATAGTGGAGTGAAGAAGATAATTTTTTTGATATTTTATAGACATATCATAAAGTAACTTCATTTTCTCTGAAAAATTATTTAAATCAAACAGGTGTCTCTTTTCTTCTGGACTGGCTTCATTTTTGAAATACCCCCATAAATGTAGAATAACATTTCCTAATGCCTTTTCGGAAACGGGTATTTTCATAAAATTCTGAATCTTTACTATTAAATTATTATCCTGAATAATAGGTAAATTAGGTCTATTGTTCATAAAACTTTGCATTTCTTTATAATACTGATAACCACGGGACATAACAGAATATTTATGCTGAGCCCAAAATTCAGTACCATAAAGAGGTAGTGGGATACGGCCTCTTTGTCCCTTTGCCTGGTATTTCTGATGCAAAATTTCAAATTGTGCTGAGGGTAAATCAATATAGGAAACAGGATTGCATTGTTCTTCCTTGTCAATATATTCTGCAAAACCTAAAGGGCTGAGATGCTTAAAATCCCTGATAGTCATTTCTCTAACCAGTAAGTTATGTCGGAGAACCAGAAGATTTAAATGATCATTCCATCTTTTTGTTTCAGGATGACTGGAATAACCTCTTTTATGCTCAGTAATGATACTGTATAATGCATGAATTTCTGAGTGCTCCCCCAGTAAGCTTTGTCCAGAAAGATAACCAGGGTGAATATCCCAGACCCTCATAATCATCACCAATTTTAAAATAATTTAGTTATATTATTATAATAAAAATTTAATCATCAATAAACAATATATTTTTCTCTATCATTCTATCATAACCAGAATTATCTGTAATATTATATTGTTTTATTGTCTACCCTAGCTTTTTCTATTATTCTTATTGGCAGAACATGATAAAATAATAATAGCTTTTACAGTACAAGTAATCAGTTAATGGTAATTTTATTATTAGCTCTTGACTGGTCAAGTGGTACTTATGGCCGCCTGCATGATGTAGTGGTGGGACCGAATAATGCTCTATATGTATTAACCAACAATCACGATGGAAGAGGTAAGCCTCAGGAAGGTGACGACAAAATTCTACGCCTAACCCTAAAATAAGATAAAATTATTAAATTATTTAGTAAGAGGAATGTTTTAAAAAATTAGACCATGATTATCATCAAGGAAATAAAATCAAAGACTATTCTATCTAAATCAAAAGTCTATCCCTATGCTATCAATCCTTACTTGGGTTGCCAACATGGCTGTATCTATTGTTATGCTCGTTTTATGAAAAAATATTCCGGTCATTCTGAACCCTGGGGAAACTTTGTGGACGTAAAGACGAATGCGCCGGAATTACTGAGTAAGGAAATTGCTAGAAAAAAACTGAGAGAGGTCTGGATAAGTGGAGTATGCGATCCCTATCAACCCTTAGAAGAAAAATATAAAATTACCCGTCAGTGTCTCGTTATACTGGCAGATGAATGTTGGCCAGTTGTAATTCAAACCAAATCTCCTCTGGTTTTGAGGGATATTGATATTTTTAAAAAGGAGAGGAACTTTCAGGTAGGCTTCAGCATTGCCACTGCAGATGATACAATCAGAAAACTATTTGAACCGAATGCTCCTGAAATAAAAGAGAGGATTGCTACCCTTGCTGAATTGCATAGAGCAGGAATAAAAACCTATGCCATGATTGCTCCCATCCTCCCGGGAGTTGAAGATCTTGGAGCAATCCTGGCGGGCAAAGTTGATTATGTAATTATTGATAAAATGAATTATAATTATGCTGATTGGATTTACCGGAAATACGGTCTGGAAGGCAAAAAGACTAAGGAATTTTTTGAAAAAGCGGAAAAGACACTTTCCCAAACATTTAAAAAAGCTGGTATTTCCTGTTAATTGCCTTGCTCTAATTTAAGGTAAATGTTAGTATAAAATTATCTTAATACTATTTTTAAAAAAGAACCCAATAATTTTTTAGTTATGATTAACCGCTAAAATGGAGGGTTGTCTTGGTGAAAAGATATTTTATTATGGTGGTAACTATGATACTTTTAGTTACCTCATTATTTCTACAGGTACAATCTAAATCAGTTTATGTAATACCGATCCAGGGGCAAATTGAACCAGGCTGGCTACTTTTTTTGGAACGTTCTATAAAGGAAGCACAAGAATCCGGTGCGCAGGCAATTATTCTGGAAATGAACACCCCAGGGGGTTTTATTGACACCGCCCGAGAAGCCAAAAAAATCCTCGATAAACTTACTATACCGGTTTATGGCTATATCAATACTGATGCCCTTTCCGCCGGAGCTTACCTGGCTCTGGCAACCAATAGGTTTTTTATGACACCTGGTTCTACCATAGGAGCGGCTGAGCCGATTCTTTTAGGTGGTGGACAGATAGATGAGAAGATGCTTTCTTTCTGGGAAGCAGAAATGAGAAGTACTGCAGAAAAACAAGGGAAGGATCCCCTTATAGCAGCGGCAATGGTGCGCAGGCAGTTAGCTATCGAAGGTCTGGTAGAAGAAGGAGAGTTATTAACTCTTACCACCCTGGAAGCTGAAAAGCTATCTTTCAGCGATGGTACAGTTAATTCTATAACAGAGATATTGGATAGGGTTGATCTATCGGGTAGTGCACTCATTTACAGTTCGGATACTTTTTGGGAAAAATTAAGCGGATGGTTAATAAATCCAATTGTAGCAACTATCCTATTAATGATGGGCTTTTTCTTTCTGGTAGTAGAAATAATGACTGCTGGTTTTGGCATCGGGGGATTCTTAAGTTTGCTTGCCTTTGGCCTTTATTTTGGAGGACATTTTTTAACTGGAGTCAGCGGATGGCCAGCTATCCTTCTCTTTGTTTTCGGCATTATATTTCTATTGGTAGAGGCATTTCTACCGGGTTTTGGTATCTTTGGTATAAGTGGATTGGTAGCCGTAATTATTGCCATAGTACTGGCAGCAGCTTCAACTACTTCCGGGATATACATGCTCTTGATTTCTCTATTTATTGCCGGTATTGCCAGTTTTTTAGCCTATAAATATTTTCAGAGGAAGGGGGCTCTGAAAAGTTTCATATTATCAGAATCAGCTACCCGGGAAGCAGGTTATAGTTCATCGGCAGATTATAGCTATCTGCTGGGAAAAGAAGGCAAAACTGTTACTCCTTTACGCCCTTCAGGAACGGTGGAAATAGAAGGTAAGAGATATGATACAGTCAGTGAAAGTGGCTATTTAGACTCCAGTGAAACGGTTGAAATCATTAAAGTAGAAGGATACAGGATTGTGGTTCGTAAAATAAATAGATAAGTAAAGATAAATCAAATGGAAGAAAGGAGAATTAACTATGGTAAATGTGGGAAATATTTTACCATTTTTGGTTATGGTTTTTCTTATCATCATTGCTTTTTCGATAATATTCAGTTTTATTCCTTTAAGGTTATGGATTGCTGCTTTAGCAGCTGGAGTCAGGGTAGGACTTATGAATCTCATCGGGATGAGACTACGCAGGGTTATTCCCTCAAAGGTGGTAGAACCTTTAATTAAAGCAACTAAAGCCGGTCTGGATTTGAATGTTAACAAGCTGGAAGGTCATTATCTGGCTGGAGGCAATGTGGATAATGTAGTTAATGCTCTCATTGCTGCTCAGAGAGCAAATATTGAACTGGGATTTGAAAGAGCTGCCGCTATTGATCTGGCTGGTCGGGATGTCTTAAAGGCTGTTCAAATGAGTGTTAATCCCAAGGTAATTGAAACTCCTATTGTTGCCGCTGTTGCCAGTGACGGTATTGAAGTAAAAGCCAAGGCCAGAGTAACGGTAAGAGCTAATATTGAACGTTTAGTAGGAGGAGCCGGAGAGGAGACCATTATTGCCCGTGTCGGAGAGGGAATCGTTACTACAATCGGATCAGCTGAAACCCATAAAAAAGTTTTAGAAAATCCTGATGACATATCTCGTACTATTCTAAAAAAAGGATTGGATTCCGGAACTGCTTTTGAAATTTTGTCTATTGATATTGCCGATGTAGATGTAGGGAAAAATATTGGTGCACGACTACAAACCGATCAAGCTGAAGCTGATAAACGCATTGCTCAGGCTAAAGCAGAAGAGAGAAGAGCTATGGCGGTAGCCAGAGAACAGGAAATGAAAGCTGCCGTACAAGAAATGAGGGCAAAGGTAGTAGAAGCTGAGGCAGAGGTACCAAAAGCCCTAGCCCAGGCACTGCGAGAAGGTAAGCTTGGTGTAATGGATTATTATAATATGCAAAATATTCAGTCAGATACCCAGATGAGAGGTACCATATCCAAGATGAGTTCTGATACTGAAAAGAAGAATGATGCCAGCAAATAAAGGTCATAAATAATACTATGAAATAATCCTTATAGAAATAGAGGTGGAATGAGATGGAATTTTTAATCTTTGCTTTTATCCTGATATCAATAGTTTCTTCCTTAACCAGACAAGCAAAAAAGAATAGAAAAAAAGACACCTTCTTTGATCCCTGGTCCTTTGAAGAAGATTTGCCAGAAAATCAACTGAAGAAAGCTCAAGAAAGAATGGAAGCGGAAATAGGGAGAAGAGATATTTTGATAGAAGATGGGAAAGCGGAAATTGAAGAAGCGGAAGAACTAGAGCCTCCAGCAGAAGATGTTCCTCAACAGGAAGAGATAAAAGAATTTATTTTCTCTTCAGATCAAGAAGTAGAAGAACAAACGGAATCTTTCTTTTTATCGAAGGAAGCTCAAGAAAAAGAAGAGGATTTAAAGATAGATACAGCTTCTATTAATCTGGAGAAAGAGCTGAACAGTTTCTTAATGGGGCGTAAGCTACCATTAGCAATTGTAGTTGAAGAAATTTTAGGTCCCCCAAGAGCTCTTAAACCTGCCAGAATTGGGTTGCCTTACGTAAAGGTAGAGAGGGGGTAGAGGCTAAATAAATCTTATTCGCTCATTGATAATCAATTCAGCCATACCATAAACTGCCGCCAAACTACCCAGCTTACTGAATTTTATGGTGGTCTTTTTATAATTAATAGTAAGGGCATTTTCTTTTAGTTTGTTAATTATTTCATCATAGATAAAATCTTTTATCTCTACAATCCCTCCACCGATAACCAGTAACTCCGGGCTGAGTCCATTAATAATATTGACCAAGCCTATTCCTATGTTTTTCCCGGTTTCAGCAAAGATGGCCCTTATTTTTAAATCGCCATTCTTACCATATTGATATATCTCTCTCTTGGTCTTGGTCAGCTGGCTATTACTGCCTGGTAATTTTAAATAACTATTAACAATATAAGTTTCTGAGGCAAATGTTTCCCAGCATCCCCGGTTTCCACAGTGACAGAGTGGACCATTGGTATCAATAGTGATGTGTCCAAACTCTCCAGCATTTCCACTAGCCCCCCGATAGAGCTTACCATTTAAAAATATACCACAACCAATTCCTTCATTAATCGAAACAAAAACCATATTGTTAATATCAGGATAGAAGGATGCTCTCTCTCCTATAGCTGCAGCTTTTGCTTCATTATTTAAGATGATGGGAAGGCTGTATCTGTCCTTAAAAATTCGAACAATGGGAACAGCTTTCCACCCCAGATTGGGTGCAAATTCAAGCATACCCTTTCCTTTATCAATCAAACCGGGCACTGCTACCCCTATACCCAGGAGATTATCAAGGCTAATAAGATGCTTTCCAATCATCCTGTCTATTTCAGAAAACAGTTTGGTTAAGGTTTCCAGGTAATTATCCTTTGATTCTATAGGAATAGTGCTTTTAGAAATCATCTTCATATCCAGGTTAAACAAAACTGTCTTGATTTGATTAACTTCAATCTCTACGCTCAAGATATAAGCCTTATTAGAATTAATGATTAACTGTACCGGTTTTCTACCACCGGAAGAGATTCCTTTATTTGTTTCAATTACATAACCCTTTTCTATGAGAGTTCTGACATGATTGGAAACTGTACCCGGACTATAGCCGGTAATTTTAGCAAGTTCCACTCTGGAGATGGGCCCTTTTGTCTGGATGGTTTTGAATATGCTGCTAAGATTCCATTTCTTTATTGTTATTGAATTTCCCAGGTTGGTTTTGCTTTTGTTCATGATTTGAAACTATTCCTTTTCTTGAATATAATTTTTATAATATTTTTTTTATTTTACGTCTTATTTTTTCTTGATGTTACATCCATATAAACAGCCAGAATCAATATCAATCCCTTAACAATATACTGCCAGAAGACACTCATATTCATGACACTCATTCCATTTTCAAGACTGGTCATAATAAGAGTGCCAATTACAGCACCAAATACTGTTCCAATACCTCCCATTAAACTGGTACCGCCCATAACACAGCCACCGATTGCTGAAAGCTCGTAGTTAGTACCACCACTGGTGGTCCCTGCGGCAACATAACCGGTCAAAATAATTCCACTAACACCGCATAGAATGCCCATCATAACATATGTTTTTAGAACAACTTTTTTCACATTTATACCAGACAGCCTTGTTGCTTCTCTGTTACCACCCACAGCATAAATGTATCTTCCAAACCTTGTATTGTTCATTATATAAGTAACTATTATGGCAATAGCTGCCATAATCAATACTGGAATCTGAATTCCTCTATAACTGTTCATCATAAAAGTAAACACTAAAATAAATACTGAAAATACCGCTGCAAAAAATAGATCCAGACCAAGTGATCTGATTTTAATCCCATATTGTTTCTTTTTCGCTCTATTCTGTAATGTAGATATAAAAATAATTATAATAGCAATAATCGCAATGACTATACCTGTATACGTAGATAGATATCCTTGAGCCATAACACGAAGGGAATCTTCAATGGGAATGATTGTTTTACCTTGAGTGACTCCCAAAATACCACCCTTAAGAACGAATTGTCCTCCAAGCGTAACAATAAAAGCTGGTACTCCTCCATAAGCTATAATGTAACCCTGACCAAGTCCAATCAATAAACCAATCAAAAGACAGATAAGCACTGTAACAACTGTACTGATAATTCCTAATGATTCCATAGAAAGAGAAGGAAACAATCCTGGAAGAAGATTGGGTAAAATAATTGCTTGTAAATAGGCAGCTATTACACTTATAAACCCAGTCATGGCTCCTACTGAAAGGTCAATATTACCTGTTATAATGACTGGGGTCATCCCTATGGCTAGAAATGAGATAATGGTCATTTGTCTTAGAAGATTTGAAAAATTTCTTGTTGAAAGAAATACACCACCAGTTAAAGATCCAAAAAGCAACCAAATAATAACAAGAGCAAAAAACAATGTATATGCCCTAAAATCAATCCTGAATCCCTTAAACTTTTGAATATAATTTAAATCTTTCATTAGTCATACCTGTTATTTTTTTATATTTGTGGCTAACGCCATAATTTTTTCCTGAGTAGCTTCTTTGCGTTCTAATGTTCCAGCACACTGGCCTTCATGCATAATCATAATTCTGTCACTGATCCCCAGTACCTCCTCCAACTCTGAAGATATCATAATTATGCCTACGCCCTTTTCAGCAAGCTTGTTTATGAGATTATATATCTCATACTTTGTACCTACATCAATTCCTCTAGTCGGATCATCTAAAATAAGGATTTTCGGATTTGACATTAACCATTTGGCAATAACAACTTTCTGTTGATTGCCTCCACTTAAAGATTCCGTAATAGTAAAAAGAGAGGGTGCTTTGATGGTAAGGTAATCAGAATACTTTTTGCATTCCTGCAATTCCTTATATTTATCAATATTTAATCTGGTGGTAAATTGCCTAAGGTTTGGTAAAGAAATGTTTTTAAACATTTCCTGTATCAACACCAATCCCTTTTCTTTTCTATCTTCCGGAACCAGGCTTATTCCATATTTAATAGCATCTTCTGCCGAATTAATTTGCACAGGCTTTCCTTCCAGAAAAATATCACCAGTAACTTGATTTCCATACTCACCAAATAAAGCTGTTACAAGTTCAGTTCTTCCTGAACCCATTAATCCTGCTATTCCCAGTATTTCTCCTTTTTTCAAATCGAATGAAACATTCTTAATTATGGATTTATTTTTCAATGACACTGATAAATTCTTTATTTCTAGAAGCTTTCCCCCGGGTTTAGATTTTTTGTCAGGAAATCTTTTTTTCATCTCTCTCCCAACCATCATGGCAATGACTTTCTCTTCAGTAGTATCTTTAGTTTTCACTGTATCGACAACCTGGCCATCTCTAAGTACTGTTATGCTATCCGCAATCCGGAAAAATTCATCTAACCTATGTGAAATATAAATACAGGTGACTCCGCTCTTTTTTAAATTCTTAAGGATCTCCATTAAAGAATTAGATTCGGCATCAGTAAGGGCAGAGGTAGGCTCATCAAGAATTAGTAATTTAACTTGACGTGATAAGGCCTTGGCAATTTCAACCATCTGTTGTTGTCCAACGCTCAATGAGGATATTTTTTTAAACAGAGGAACGTTTAATTTGTATTTAGTAAGAATCTCTTTTGTATCTGAATAAAGCTTCTCCCAATTTAAAATTCCTTTTTCTTCTGGCTCTCTTCCTAAAAAAATATTTTCGCCAGCTGTTAAGTATGGTACCAGAACAAGTTCTTGATAGACAGTGGCAATTCCCTCATTTATTGCTTCTTCAATAGAAGATGAGGTAAGTTTTAATTCTTTTTCATCAAAATAAATATTTCCCTCATAAGTATTATAAGGATATACTCCTGCTAAAATCTTAACTAAAGTTGATTTACCAGCACCGTTTTCTCCGCAGATACCATGAATATCTCCTTTCTTTACATTAAAGGAAACATCAGATAATGCTCGTACACCTGGAAAATCTTTTGTTATATTTTTAATTTTTAAAATAAATTGATCTTTCAAATTTAATACCCCCCATTAGGGTTTTTCATTATATTAGTATTATAAAAGTATCAGATGTACCATCGGTATTATTAATAGCCGGTGGTACATCTGTTAAAGTATTTTAGCTACTATATTCTTGGGGGTCTCTCGGCTTCAGGAACACCTTTATAGACATCATCATAGGACTGATACCCACTCTTTATAATGACCTCATAAAGGTTATCTTTTGTGGCGCCTACAACTTCCAGGAATCGACAAGGCACTGTACCTTTTAGGTCTTCTCCGGTTAGCTCTGCCAATGAGAACTCTTCTAAGCCTTCTACAGCTTCACCTTTAGCCAGCTTGACTGCTATTTCAATTGATAGCGGAACAAGTTTTCTTATATCTTTATATACACTAACCGTAAGCTCTCCTTTAGCTATTGCATTACAACCTGCTGCTGTGGCATCCTGGGCAGAAATAGGAACCTTACCAGCCAGACCCTGAGCTCTTAAAGCTTCAATAGCCCCTAATGCAGTTGAATCATTGGAGGCAACAACCGCATCAATCTCATTATTAGTAGCAGTAAGCATGTTTTCCATAATCTTTAATGCTTCAGCCGTATCCCAATTAGGTACCCATTGGTCTGCGACAATCTCAACCTGACCTTTATCAATATAAGGTTGCAGAACTTCCATTTGACCTTTTCGGACCAGCACTGCATTGTTGTCTGTGGGACTTCCACCAAGAAGTGCAAATTTGCCACTATCTTTGACAGCTAAAACTCCTCTGGCTTGGGCTCGTCCGACTTCCACATTGTCAAAGGAAATATACACAGCATTGTTTGGTGATTTGATTAAACGGTCATAAGCGATACACTTTACACCAGCTTCTGTTGCAGCATCGACTGCTGTTGCAGCAGCTGCACCATCTTCTGCAACAATAAGAATAACATCTGCACCTTGTAAAACCATGTTCTCTATTTGATCATTCTGTATCTTTGGATCATGGTTAGCTTCTTGAACAATAACCTCGGCACCTGCATTATTGGCTAATTTAGTCATCTCTTCAGCTTCTCTTACCCATCTTTCTAAGGTAAAATCAGCAAAAGATAGACCGATTAAAGGTTTGTCGGCAGCAAAAACTGATAGACTCAAAACAATTAAAAATGTAATGGTTAGTAACCCAATCTGAAATTTTTTCATAATTAGAATCTCCTTTTTTATATAATAAAAAAATTAAATATAGAAAAAGTTTATTTATCTAAGCAATCCCCCCTTTTTTTTATTTAGTTTTTTATTACTGGTAGGTATTTCAATTTGCTATCACATATTTTAATATTGATTGTTTCTTTATTCTATAATTTCATACTCATCCACTAAACGGATATGTTCAGAAGAACTTCCTATCATAACCTTTACTGTTGCCGGTTCTACAACATACTTGAATTCTTTATTATAAAAACCAAGTTGTTCTGATAGTAAAATGAAGTACACTGTCTTTTTTTTGCCTGGCTTTAAAGTAATTCTCTTAAAACCCTTCAGTTCTTTTAATGGTCTAGTTATGGTACTTTGTCTATTGTGAACATATAACTGTATAACTTCATCTCCTGTACTGGAGCCAATATTTTTTATATCAACACTTATTTTCACCTGGCTATCCCGAGACACAGTCCTGGGAGTAATAACCATATTGCTATACTCAAAATTGGTATAACTTAATCCATGGCCGAATGGGAAAAGAGGCTTGCTACTCATCTCAACATAATCTTCCTTCCAGTGAGAGCGGCCACCAGATGGTTTATGATTATAATATACCGGTACCTGTCCTACAGAACGAGGAAAGGAAATAGGAAGCTTGCCTCCTGGATTATAATCACCAAAAAGGACATCAGCAATTGCCCTTGCTCCTTCTTCGCCTGGCAACCATGCTTCTATTATTGCCGGTATGTACCTTGCTGCCCAATTAATAGATAAAGGCCTGCCATTTATCAGGACTAAAATAATCGGAGTACCAGTTTTATGAATTTCTTTTATCAATTCTTCCTGTACACCAGGTAAATTTAGGCTTGCTCTGTCTCTGGTTTCACCACTGGTACAGTCATCAATAAGCCCCGATTTATCCCCCACAACCACTATTGCTACTTCTGCCTTTCGGACATATTCCAGCGCTTCAGAAAAGCCTGCTCTGGAATCATCTAACACTGCACACCCTTCAGCATAGAAAATCTTTGTATCTTTGTTTACTTTTTCCTTTATTCCCTCCAGGACAGTCAATATAGGTATAAAATTATTATCCATCTCTACTTTACTGGGAATTGGGGTGTTAAATTTATCATCTTTTTTCATATCCAGAAGTGATTCTATATGACAGGGATAAGCATAATCACCAATAATATTCCTGGCGCTATGAGCATTGGGTCCAATTACCGAAATAGAAGAAAAACCTTTTTTAAGAGGTAAAATATTATTCTCATTTTTTAATAAAACAATAGATTCCTGAGCTATCCTATGGGCAAGATTCCTCTGTTTCGGTGTATCAAATACCTTAGAACTCTTATTTTCATCTACAGAGGGGTTATTAAAAATACCTAATAAAAACTTCTTTTTAAGAATCCTTGCCACAGATTCGTTAATTAATTGCTCATCAATTTTACCCTTCTGCAATAAATCTTTTAATGGTTTACCGTAACAATCAGTACTAGGTAATTCTATATCCACACCTGCTTCAATTGCTAACCTTGCTGCATTTTCCTTATTAGAGGCAATTAAATGTGTCTCCTTAAGCATATTTATGGCAAAATAATCCGATACGACTAAACCATCAAAGCCCCATTGTTGTCTTAAGATATCTCTTAATAATTCTGTTGAACTATGACAGGGAATGCCATCCAATTCATGATAAGCTGGCATAATTGCAGCAACTTTTGCTTCTTTGACTGCAACTTCAAAGGGTAATAAGAATACCTCCTGCATTTCTCTCGGAGGGATATGTACCGGTGCCCAGTTCATTCCACCTTCTGACAGGCCATAACCCACAAAATGTTTAGCAGTAGCCATTATTCCTTCCTTCCAATCATTACCCTGAATTCCCACTATATAATGTAGTCCCATTATAGAAACAAGATAAGGATCTTCTCCAAAGGTTTCTTCTACCCTTCCCCATCGGGCATCTCTGGTAATATCCAGCACAGGAGCTAACGCCTGGTGAGCACCAACTGATTTCATCTGCTCTCTAATGACAACAGCCATTTCCTTAACCAATTCTGGTTGCCAGGTACTTGCCACACCTATAGCCTGAGGAAAACAAGTTGCTCCCTTAGCCATATATCCACAGCAGGATTCTTCGTGAATTATAGCTGGTATTCCCAGTCGGGTATCCTTCAGTAAAAATTTTTGAATCTTATTGGCTATCCTGGCAGATTCCACCGGGCTAAAATTGCTTGCTCCGCCAAGTCGGGTTACCTGCCCGATCCCATGCTTCATCAATTTTTTGGCTTTTCCCTGAGAAAAACTATTACCTTCCAATATCTCATATATCCAGACACTTCCTAATTGAGCAATCTTTTCCTCTAGTGTCATTCGGGATAAAAGATGCTGAACTTTCTTATCAATAGACTGCCTGGCAAAAAGATGATTTTTTTCTTGACAGTTGGCATTGGTCTGTCTATTAACTTTATCCTTCATTTTTATAAATCCTTCATTTTTATATTTTTGTTCTATTTAATTAACCAGTATCAAGATACTATTTCCTTAATTTTACCCTGATTACTTTTATAAACTACCTGTTTTATTAATTAACCTTTCAATGCTCCAGCGGTAAGGCCAGAAACTAATTGACGCTCAGCAAAGATATAGAAGATCAGTGCAGGAATTGCGGACAATAACAAGAATGCTGCTACCAATGATAAGTCCATGCCATACTGACCCTGGAATTGCATGGTACCAAGGGGAAGTGTCCATAACCTTTCTTTATCAATCAATACCAGGGGTACCAGTAAATCATTCCAACTGTTAACCATAGTCAATGCAGCAACAGCTGCCAGGGAAGGGCGAGCCAGTGGAAGTAATACACACCAGAAAAAACCTAATGCGGTACATCCATCTATGCTTGCAGCATCCTGCAATTCAGAAGGAATTGCCAGAAAGAAATTTCGAAGAATTACTATGGAAACCGAGAGATGAAATGCTATCTGTACCAGAATTACCCCCATAAGGTTATTGGTTAAACCCATCTGACGTATCACCAAGTATATAGGTAAAATAGCCACAGTAATCGGGAACATTAAACCCAGAGTAAAAAAATTAAAAAATATATTCTGCCCGCGGAACTTTAACCGCGAAAAGGCAAAGGCGGCAAAGGCGGCAATACTTAAAACTCCTATAGTAGTCATAATCATCACCAGTACACTGTTGCGCAGCATATACCAGAAAATAGGCATGCTGAGGACCTTTTTAATATTATCCCACTTAGGAGGAATAGGTGGAATATATGGTATGGTCATAAATTCTCCGCGAGTTTTTAATGCTCCAAAAATAATCATAACAATCGGGAATAAAATAAAGAGAGCAGCAAGAATTAGAATAATATATTTAAGAATTACCGAATAGTTCTTTTTCAACTTTTTGCTTTTTTTTGAATTGTTTAACAACATATAAAATTCCTCATCTAAGCCATAACTTCTGCTTTCCTGGTAAGGCGCAAATAAATTATAGAAAAGGTCAGCGAAATTAGTAGCATAAATATCGCCACTGCCGAACCATAACCAAACTCAAAACGAACAAAACTGTAGCGATACATATAAGTCGACATAACCTCGCTCGCATTAACCGGTCCACCTCTAGTCATAATCCACACCAGTGCATATACCTGTAAAGAACCGATAATAGAAAGATAAACTGATGTTTTTATAGTACCGGATAACATGGGTAAAGTTATATAGGTTATCATCTGACGACTATTAACACCATCTATTAAAGCAGCCTCTTCAATGTCTCTTGGTATATTTTGTAAACCAGTAATATATAAAAGCATATGAAATCCAACATATTTCCAGGTCAATACGACAAATATGGCCAGCAGAACTAACCTGGTATCAGCCAACCAGGCTTGTGGTTTTAAAAATGGGATAATATTAATAATGGCATTAAGGAATCCTCTTCTGGGATTGGGATTATATAGAATTAACCACATGATTGCGGTAATGACTTCAGATAAAACATAGGGCATAAAAAAAATTGCCCGAAAAAAGGAACGACCTGGTATATTGCGTCCTACGATAAGGGCTAATCCCATAGCTAAAGGAAGTTGGATAAGCAGAGAAAAAATTACAATTAAAATTCCATTTTTAACTGCTTTTAAGAATATTGTATCGGTAATTAAACGTTGATAATTCTCCAATCCAATATAGTCAACTGCTGCACTAAGACCTTTCCAGTTGAACAAACTATAGTAAGCTGATCGGGCTATGGGATAAACTAAAAATAAAGACAAAAATAGGAAGGCAGGCAATAAAAAAAGCAAAATGGTCATCTTATATTTAAATTGCCTGGAAGAATTAAACCTTTGTGTTACTATCTGATTATTATTAAAAATATTTTTCATCATAAAAAGCTATTAAGCAATGTTGATAGGTATGGGAATCAGGCTGATTCCCATACCTATCTTTAGAATCAAAGCTTGTTTACTTTATTTCCCGAGCGGCAGAATTTTCAACCATTTGAGCCGCTTCTCTTGAAGTTAAAGTACCTGCAAATAAACCCTGAACTGCATCGTTTACAACTGAGCCAGTTGCCGGTGGGAGATATTGATCATAGTAAAGTTGGAAATAACCTGCATCTGCTGCACCCTGTTGAACGAGTTTGAGCATTGGATCAGTCAACCCAGCCTCTGCTCCTTTCACTACTGGAACTGATAAGCCTATTTCTGCTTGTCTAATCTGTGATTCTACACTGCTGATAAATTTGAGGAAATCAATAGTTTCTTCAGGAGCATTTTTACCCACAACAAATCCATTTCCTCCACCTAATGCATCATTGGGATGTCCGGCACCACCTTCCACCATGGGAAATTTAAACCATCCTGTTTTATCCCCGAGTCCCTGACCATCAATACTATTCTCCCTAAACGATCCAGGAGCCCATTGTCCCATCAGATCCATTGCAGCTTCACTATTACCCATGAGAGTGGCTTCATCAGCCCAGGTAGCCCCAAGAAAACCAAGTTGGAAAGGATCAGCAGCAACTAATTCCAGGAGTTTTTCTCCTGCTTCTATAAAAGCTGGGTCAGTAAAAGAACCTTCTCTGGAAGCAGCTTTGACAAAGGCTTCTTCCCCTCCAATACGTGCAGCAAGATACTCCCAGTAAAAAGCGCCTGGCCATTTATCTCCTTCACCAAGGGCAATAGGGGTAATACCAGCATCTTTCAGTTTCTGAATAGCTTCAAAAAGTTCACTCCATGTCGCAGGTGGTTTCGCTATGCCAGCTTGAGCGAATAAATCTTTGTTATACCAGAAACCTACCATTCCCATATCGCGTGGCACTCCATAATTTCTTCCTTTATAGGCATAAACACCAAGAGCTCCCTCTGAGAATGTTTCACGCCATCCCTCTTTGTCCAGATAGTTGGTAATATCTTTGAGTAATCCCGCTTCAGCCTGTTCATTCATTGTGCCACCACCCCAGCTCTGGAAGAGATCGGGAACCTCTCCAGACTGCATAACAGTAGTTAATTTAGCTTTAAAATTTTCATTTTCCATTACTGTAATCTCTATTTTAACATTGGGATGCATAGCCATATACTGATTTGCTAACTCTTGCCATAAATCTCTGTGTTCTGTTTCAGTCTGAATATGCCACCAAGCAACGGTAACCTGATCGGCTGCTGCCAATGCAGGAAATACACTACTTGAAAGCAATATTCCAACCAAACATATAACCAAAAAAATTTTTTTCATGATAATAGCCTCCTTTTACATAATATTTCAAAAGTTTCCTTACACATTGGACAGTAAGATAATTAATATTGATAATATGTTAAAATATATTTGTTTTAATATTTTTTTTTGAAAACACACCTCCTTTTTTCTATGTATTAGGTTGTTAAATACCATAATACTTGGGCTTTTGTAGTGCGGTTCTTTGGTAGTTTGTTGTGATGAATACTTTTTATAAAACTTAAATTAAGTATTATATTAATATTTACTTAAATAATATACGATATTTCAAATACAGTCAAGCATATTTATGTTCTATTTTTTATTTCTCTTTCTATCTACTCGAGGTGGGGAAATGGGTGGTTTTCTGGTTTTATTCTTCTTTTGGATAGTTTATTTTTATACATTAGGTCTTCCGCTTCTTTTAATATATCCAGAATATTTTCTGTAGAAGATTGCTTGGTGGAAATTCCTAAAGAAATGCATAGAGGTAGCTCAGTTGTACTCTTGTTCTTACATAAAACTTTTATTCTCCGAGTAATCATTTCTGCATCTTTCTTGCCAGTCTTAGGAAGTATACATATAAATTCATCTCCTCCCCATCTAGAAATAATATCTTCTTCTCTAAAACATTTTCTAAATATGTTTGCCATATTCTTAAGAAGCATATCTCCCCGGTAATGACCAAAAGTGTCATTCACTAATTTAAGACTATCAACATCCCCCATTATTATGCTAATGGGCAGCTGTCGACTGGTATCTAATCTAATCAATTCTTCCTCAAAAAACGCCCTATTATATAGCCCGGTTAGTAGGTCGTGATAATATAGAAATTTTATTTTCTCTTCTGTTTTCTTTCTTTCGGTAATATCTCTCGAAATTCCAAATGTTCCTATGATTTCGCCTTCTTTGTCATATAAAGGCATTTTAGTAGTGTATACCCATTTATAGACTTTGTTATGCCAGGTTTCCTTTTCTATATAATTTATTATTGGTTTTCCTGTTTTGATAATATTTTGCTCATCTTGAAATGCTTGTTGGGCATGCTCATCAGAAAAAAAGTCAAAATCAGTCTTTCCAATAGCTTCCCTGGGATTTTTTAGTCCAATTCTTTCAGCCATACCTTTATTTATGAGGATAAATCTACTTCGCAGGTCTTTAAAGTAAATAGAATCGGGTATTAATTCCAGAAGAGATTTTAATATAAGAGATTCATCTATATCAAATTTTTTCTCTTCTTTTTTACTATCCACAGGCTCCCTCTTAAAGCTTTAATTAATTCAAGATATTAATTTGCTATAGATTTCGGTAATGGTAGGAGCAGCAATACCATATTCTTGAGCCATACGAATTAAGGTTCCGCCAAATATGTCTCTTTCGTTTTTGTTATTTCCTTTTAAGTAATCCTTCTGAAAGGAAGTTGTAGTATCGTAGGGAAATCTTTTAGCTACTTGCATAGAAGTTTCAATTATATCTTGCTTTAAATTGATATCTCTTGACCTGGCAATCATAACAATCTCTTGCATAATGTTTTCAGTCGACTTATGTAATGCGCTATCCTCTATAACTCCACCAATGGTCTTGCCAGAATAGGCAGTCATTAAACTAAAGGCAGCAATAAAGACATACTTTTCCCAGATAGCTGAATAAGGATTTTCAAACCAAGCTGCGCTAATCTCCATTTCTGAAAAGAATTCCCTGAGATTCTGATAATCATGATTTAAGAACTGAGGATCTTTGCCATATACAATATGTCCTTCAGGACCTTTTTGTCTGATAACACCCGGTTGTTCAATACTGGAAGAAACATATACTGCGGCAGGTATAACTATCCCTTTTTGTAAAACTACTCTGATTCGCTCATATATATCAACACCATTAAGTAGAGGCAGAATGATAGTATCATTAGATATATTCTTAGCGATTTCTATTACCGCATAATTTAGATCATACCCTTTTACACAAAGTAAATATATGTCTGGAGTGGGAATATGTCTTATCCTGTCTGTGGCAATATTGGGAAAGCAAAGTAATTCCTCTTTATCAGTTATTACCTGTAAACCTTTTTCTTGAATTGTGGTTAAATGCTCTCCTCGGCCAATAAAATAAACTTCTCTGGCTAAATTATTTTTATTTATTCTATAAGCTATCCTGCCGCCAAAATATCCTCCTACACCACCAATACCAAATACACAAATATTCCGAATTTTTCTGGACATCTTCTTCCTTTCTTCTTGTAGTTCTCTTCTTAATAGATAGCCGGTCAATAAGTAAATAAATTTAAAATATTTTTACTTCAAATGGAAATTAGGGATTGTAGCCTTATTAATTAAACAGGGATAATTGGAGAACAATAAGTGCTGCAGCTGGAATATGCTTCATGGAATTCAATTATTCAACTTGTCAATTTCTTCTTCTACTTCTTTTGCTCCCTCAGTATAGAATTTTTCTTCTTCAGGGTCAAGTTCTTTTAATAGTCTAAGAAACTCACCGGCATGGACCCGTTCTTCATCCGCAATATCTTTTAATACCTCCTGAGCTAACTTATAATCAATTGATTCAGCAAGTTGCATGTAAAGTTGAATAGCCTCATATTCTGCTGCAATCATAAATCTTATAGCACGAATTAATTCTTCCTTAGTTAGTTTTCGGTCTTTCTTTAAACCAGAAAAAGAATTTCCAAAATCTGGCATATTATCTTAATCCCCCTTAAATATTTTTGTCTCTTCTTCATTTATGCTTTATGAATAAAACGTTCCTTTTTTTATAATATCATAAAATATAAGAAACAAAAAGTTATATTGGTTTTTAGTTACAGGAGTTTTAGTCAGATCTAAATATGTTATATTCTTTTGTAAAATGACGGTATACTTTTTAAGAATTATTTTCTCAAAATACTTGTCAGATAATATATATTTAGAGCAATTTTTGACAAAAAATAGCTATTACTATAATATTTGACTATGCTATATATTTTAGATATATAAATATAATTAAAAGGGGTGTTATGAAATGTCCTTTAGTATTTATAACGCTTCTACGGTAAATAAAACTAAACGTAGAACTCCTAAAGATTTCTCGCCTTTCTCGGGAATATGTACGGTTTGTACTAATGACTGCCTGGGCACCTGTGAAATTGGTCGTTCCGCAGTGAGGGGCTCAGAAATATTATACCCCACAGAACGCACCACATCCCAGACAGCATCTGAAAAAGACTACCCGGTAGATTTTTCACACTTCAATATCAACGGACGTTGTTTTGGTTCTTTTGGTACTGAACCGGGAAAAACTGCCTATCCTAATGTCAATTTGAACATAGCAATAGGAAATGAAAAAAACAAACTCAAATTAAAATCACCTTTTGTGTTGCCTGCTATGGCCAAATTAAACTGGAAAGGCTATTTTTCAGGAGCAGCAATTTCAGGTTTAATTGCGGTCATTGGGGAAGATATGCCTACTACTGATCCTGACACTGTTCTTAAACACGGTAAGATCGTCCACCTTCCCATGCTAAAGGAAATGTATGATTCATTTTATCAGTTTAATGAAGGATATGGTGCCTTATTTTTACAGGCAAATTCAGATGATGAGAAATTAGGATTACTGGATTACGCTCTTCAAGAGGTAGGATTTGAGGCAGTTGAGCTAAAACTTGGTCAAGCAGCTAAAGGTATTCAGGGCATGGGGAAGCTTCCCTCTCTGGAAAAAGCCCTGCAATTTCAACAAATGGGATACGAGGTATATCCTGATCCGAATGATCCGACAGTCCAGGAACTTTATAGAAATAATATGGGACCCACACTTTACAAAGTTGGACGTTTACCTGAATGGGAAGAAGAAACCTTTCTGAAACGTGTAAAAAACCTCAGAGACAAAGGCGCTAAATATATCTCCATCAAAACCGGGCCTTTTAGACCTGCTGATTTGGCTAAAACAATTATGCTGGCTTCCAAAGCGGGGATAGATTTTATGACAGTCGATGGTGCCGGAGGTGGTACCGGTAATAGTCCTATCCATATGATGAATGAATGGGGATATCCAACTGTATACTTAGAGACCATTCTCTTTAAAATTTGTCAAAAAATGCAAGAAAGAAATCTGCGCTTACCGACTTTGGTAATGGCAGGTGGATTTTCTTTTGAAGATCATATCTTTAAAGGTCTGGCTCTCGGTTCTCCTTATGTAAGACTTATCGGTATTGGGAGAGCTGCTATGACTGCCGCCATGGTAGGGCAGACTCTCGGAAAGTTAATTCAAAAGGGAAATATCCCAACAGATCTTACTCAATATGGCCAGTCACTATCAGAGATTTTTTGTGGTTTCCCTGACCTCAAAGCACGATTTGGTGATAAAGTGGAAGATATTCCGCTGGGTGCCTTTGGAGTATATAATTATATGGAAAGGATTAACACCGGCTTACAACAGTTGATGGCTTTATGCCGAAAATATCAGTTGCCCTGCATCAGTCGTGATGACCTTATTCCTCTAACAGAAGGGGCAGCAAGGGTAACAGGTCTTACTAAAATAATAGATACTGATTTAGAAGAAATTGATAAGATCGTGGAAAAATAAATTTATATAATATAAAGCATTAAGGAATAAAGGCTCCTTTAGTTAGAAGTAGCTTTAAGACAGCTCGCACTTAAAATAATTTATAGTAGATAAAATAGATTAGACAAAATTAACAAAGGTGCAATACTCTGAATCTATTAAAATAATAAATGAAAGAAAAATAAAGCCTTATGAACAATCATAAAATTAGAGTTGCCTGTCTTCAATTAGAGGCAAGGCCTTTTTTAAAAGAGGCAAAGAATAAAGAACACATTTTACAATTTATTATCAAAGCTGCCCGCTTAAAACCCGACCTGATAATTTTACCTGAGTGTGTCTACCCCTGTTATTTTTTATCCCCTAGAATTATTCCTGATTATAGAGTGCTTACTGCTCTTACTAATCAATTTCTGGATGAAGTAAAAGAATATGCCCGAAAATACCAGATTTACATTGCCCTGGGCTTGCCTGAATTTATTCCGGAAAAAAATCTACTTTACAATTCGGCTGCTCTGATTAATGATAAAGGCCAAGAGATTGGAAGGGTAAGAAAGTCTTTTCTCTGGCATTTTGATAATAAATGGTTTCAAAGTGATAATAACTATCCCGTTTTTGATACCAAAATTGGGAGAATTGGTTTATTTATCTGTGCGGATGGCCGCCTACCCGAAATCACCCGCTGTCTCTCCTTACAGGGAGCAGAAGTTCTATTAGACCTTACCAACTGGGTTACCTCAGGCCTGGAAAGAAAAGCCTGGTCTAATCCCCAAGCAGAATATATGATTCCCACCAGGGCGCTGGAAAACAAAGTCTGGATTGTAGCAGCAAATAAAATTGGTTATGAAGAAAAATCAATTCAATACTGCGGGAAAAGTGCCTTCTTCTCACCAGATGGAGAAACAGTAATCATGGCATCTTCCGACCAGGAAGAAATACTGCTTAGAGAAATTGATTTATCTCTATCCCATCAGAAAAACATTGCTGGTCTGATTGATGTTTTTCAAAGCAGAAAGCCCGAGCAATACAACTATCTTGCTTTGCCTACCAGCGAACTACCCATTTCTAAGGATTCTAAAAAACAATCTAATAAAAAAACGGAGAATTATTTCGCTGCTGTAATCCAAATCGGAGGTTCTGCAGATGAAGAGTTTTCTGCTTACCTATCCAGGATGGAATATTTTTTCCACACCTTAACAGATCAGGAGGTATCCCTCCTTTCTTTTTCTCAACATAATTTCCTTCCTGTTCATAAAAGCCCGGTTGTTCTGGACTTATTACAAGAATTAACTAAAAAATCTTCTGTACTTTGCTCTATTGTCTTAAAGGAACAGAAAAATTCTCTTAGATATAAAACAAGCTTCCTGGTACAATCAGGAAAAATAATAGGTAAATACAGAAAAACACATCTGGAATTACCGGAAAAAGATAAAATTAATCCTGGAGAAAATTATTTCCCAGTATTTGAAACACAATTTGGTACCATCGGTATGATGCTCGATTATGAGGGATATTTCCCGGAAATTGCTCGCATCCTGACTCTAAAAGGTGCTGAAATCATAATCTGGGCAAGCCAGTTCGGTTATGATGAACACCTAAAAATTTGTCAGACCAGAAGTGCAGAAAATAAAATCTTTATCATCTGCCCTAATTCCATTCAGCAAGAATATAACGGTCATAGTATTATCACAGCACCATCAGGACAAATTGTTACTGGCTGTCTGCAAAACCAGGAAGTGGCAAGTATGGCCTCGATTTTCCTCAGTCTGGCCAGGGATAAGACTATTGTTCCTCATACTAAGGCTATTCTTGGTCGACAACCTGAATCTTATCAATTATTAACCTCTTAAAAGATTATGTAAAGATATTGATATTTAGGAGATAGGTAGTTATAATTTTCATTATCTGGCTATTTGAGATATTCAAATGATATAGTAAATATATTAAACAAGATATTCAAGGGATGAATAAGTATTAAGCTAATTTAAGGGTTTTCAAGGGGTAGAATTACCCTTGCCTATCTTAAATATCAGTGAGGATATTTTTTTTGAAAGCAGAACTGATTATCAACCATACTGCTGGTGGTGGAAAACCACAAAAATTTATTTCTGAAATTCTCAGTTATTTTGACCGTACAAACTTAGAGTATCAGATCAGCTGGACTCCCTCTTCCGGAGGAGCAACCACTCTAGCCTGCCAAGCTGCTGAACAGGGGGTTGACTTAATAATTTCAGTTGGTGGTGATGGCACCATTAATGAAATTGTCAATGGCATAATTCAAGCACCAAATCAGCCAACTCTTGGTATAATTCCAGCTGGTTGGGCTAATGATTTTATCAAAAGTACTTCTATACCTAAAGACATCTTGCAAGCCTGCCAGATCATCCCCGGGCAAAAGACAAAAAAAATAGATGTAGGCCTCATTAATGAGCAAATCTATTTTGTTAACGTCTGTGGTATTGGTTTTGATGCTGATATTGCCGCTTTAGCCAATCAGATGAAAACAAATCATCCTGACTGGAAAGCACTAAGCGCTTATGTTTATGTCTTTGCCACTATCCAAAAACTACTCTTACCCCTACCTTCTTTTCAGGCTAAAATAACCATTGATGGTCAAGTGATAGAAGGAGAAATGTTACTTATAGCAATAGCCAATGGTAGAATTGAAGGTGGAAAATTTAATATAACTCCCGAAGCAGAAATTGATGACGGCTTACTCGATATCTGTGTTATTGGTAAAATGAATAGATTTCGCTGTCTCTACCTATTACCCAAGGCTATAAAAGGAACACATCGTGAGGTATCAGAAGTCAGCTTTTTCAGAGGAAAGGAAATATCAATAGAGGTTGATAAGCCGATAAAAGCACAGGTTGCCGGTGAAATATTACCAGCGAAAAAGGATTATCACATTAGAATATTGCCCCGAAAACTTAATGTAATAGTATCCTGAGAGAAATAATTTACCTGCTACTCTCTAAACAATTCTTAGAGCAAAGATGGGGCAATGGGGTACACAATAACCACAGGTGAGACAAAAGTTATAGTTTACAACAGCCTTCCCATCCCTCAAAGACAGGGCTTGATTGGGACACGCCTTTACACAGGTACCGCATCCCTCACAAAATCGGGAAACAATGAGCCTTTTTCTAGAAAATTCCTCTTTGATAAGTTTTTCCTGATTGATCTTTTGGTCTTCAAATATTTTTAGATTTATTCCCAATTCCCGATAATGAACCATACCTACAGCAATGGATTGTATTTCCTTAATCTTTCTTACAAAAGTAATTGCCTCTTCTATCGTTTTTATAAGATAACCACCCGCTAATGCTTTCATAGCATAGACACCCTTACCATTATTAAAGACCTTTTTAATCGCTTGAATCATTTCTGCTGGCTTTCCCCCGATAATACCTAATCCGATTCTATTAATTAAAGGGAAAACAACATCAATTTCTTCGACCTCGGCTGATTTTTCTACCACTTCTAGAGCATGAGTGGAAATCCCTATAGCTCTTATTATTCCTTCCTTTTTTAAGTCCACCAGAGCGGAAAGCGCACCTACTCTTTTCTGAAAAACATCCTTATCCTCTTGTGGAGCATGCAGGTGAAAAATATCAATATAAGGGCGATTCAGCTCCCGACAAGCTTCCAAAACTGCTTCTTTCATTTCTTCATAACCAGTAGCATGTGATTTGCTGGCTATAATAACTTCTTTTGGAAAATCAACAAGGGCTTCTCTAATATAAGGGTAGGTTTTATAAGCCTGAGCAGTATCCAGAAAATTAATACCTGAATCCAATCCTTTCCTAATAATCTTTGCTCCTTCCTGAACTAACATATTAGCCTGCAACGGTCCCATAGGTAAAACACCAAAACATAATTCACTTACTTTTATTCCTGAGTTTCCCAGTGTATTATATCTCATCTCTTTTCTGTCTTCTCCTTCTTTGATTATCCAGGCAAATTTATATAGTATCATAATATAGCTTTTCAATAAAGACTTTGTAATCCACTACATTTTACCTGAATGCTTCCATAAATTCTACCCTTCAGGATTATTATAACCAGAATAGAAGCAGATAAGTAAAATTTATTTTTAAAAGAAACCTGCTTTTATTTACGTCTAAATAGATAGACAGGGAAATTAATACTCCCTTCGTTAAACAAACACTAATCAATAATGGAGGTAAAATATTATGAAGACAAAGAAGGTTACTTTATTACTGCTCGTGGTGACCAGCACATCCCTATTTTTTAGTATTGCTTCCTTTGCTGAGTCGCGTACCCGGAGTGGTTATGTGGGTAAACCCGGGGCATCACCATCGGATTTTCTGAATCAGGAACAGTTTGCATCCGGTAAATGCTTTGGTTTTTCAGAAAGAGGAGCTAAGCCATGGGGAATGATGAATTTAGATCTATCCCAGGAACAGCTTGCTGAAATCAGTAAAATCAGATTAGATTTCCAGAAAGCTGGGGATAATTAAATAATTATAAACAATAAAAACAGATTATATATTACATTACAGAGACTAAAAAACAACAGGGAGACTACAAGCTTCTCCCTGTTGTTTTTTAGTCTTTCATACCTAAGTAAGTTCGTCTTTATTATGATTTGCCCTTTATTTTTGATTAATTCTTTCCAGATAGGTGCAATAGGCAGAACCTGTTTCAGTTATGATAAATTCTTCCTCCTGTTTCCTGATAAATCTTAAAAACTTTAAAATCTCTAAAATGGCTTCTGATTCATTCTCATCAATAGACATCTCAGCGGTCATTTCCTGAAATATCTCTTCTGTTATATAGTGTCTTTCGTTAATTTCATATAAAATATCCTTACTATGCGGAACTAAAAAATAATCAGCAAAAAGGAAGAGCCATTTGACATTATCCTTTTTCTCTTTCTTATACCGTTCTATAGTTTGAGTTATCTCTTCTTCCCTCATTATTTTTTCTTGTTTTTCTATATTTATCTTATCCATCCAGGCCATAACAGTACCAGAAATTATTTCCTGGAATTTATGGTCATCTTTAAATATTTCGGGAATAGCTCGGTGTTTTTGCAGGGGAACAGATGCTCCTAAAAAATTACTGGTGATATTCTGATCTAAAAAATGGTAAATATCTTCCTGAAATAAAAAAATAGCACAAAATGCACAGACAAAGAATAAGGCAATCCAGGAATTGGACAATTGTATCCAGCCTTGTTCCACCGGCCAAAAAATCATAATGATAAGCAGCGTAAACAAGCATAAAACACCATATGGCAGGGCATGTACTACAGCTTTACGCATGTGCTTTTCCATTTTTTAAAAAATAATTACTTATTTTTTGCCTTTACAATTATAATTCATCTAAAACTTTTAGTATAGCGGGTAGAAATGCTGGCAAATCTCTGGGTGTACGGGAAGTAACCAGGTGATGATCTACAACTACCTCTTGGTCTAAATAATTAGCTCCCGCATTTATCAAATCATCCTTAATGGCAAAAAAACAGGTGGCATCCTTCTCATTTAATATCCCTGCTGAAATAGGAACCCAGGCAGCATGGCAAATTGCCGCAACCAGGCCATCTTTTTCAAATATTTTACGGACAAAACTAAGTATTTTCGGATATCTGCGAAGGTGATCCGGTGCAAAACCACCTGGAATAACGACACCTACAAAATCATCTGCTTTTACTTCCTCAATAGATAAATCTGCTTCTACGGGATATTGGTGTTTACTGTAATAGGTCTTCTTCTCCGGCGCTACAACTTTTACCTCATAACCTGCTTCTTTAAGTCTATAGTAAGGATACCACAATTCAGGATCTTCATATAAATTTTCTGCCAGGATGGCTACTTTTTTGACAGTTTCCATATTTATCCCCCCTATAATCTTTAAAATATCATACTATTGATATTACCACAAATCAAAGCTAATAAAAAGATTTTTCTAACACTTGTGTGAATCTTCAAATCTACCCTGTCCTGTCTATCCATTAATTCCTTTTTTATTTCTTCAATAATTTCCTTTGCCTTGTCATAATTTAAAATACACCTACCTTTTGCTTTTCTCACAAGTGAAATTTTCCCCTTGTTATATAGTTCAAGCAAAGCTAGTGTTTTACAATAATTGGTAATAGGCAGCTTACTTCTGTTTGAACTATCCGGTATTTCCGAATAGTTGAATCTTGTTTTAATTCACCCTCTTTATAAATATTTTTTATATGTTCGTTTATTATTGGCAATCCTTTCTCAAAAAGTAGAGCCATCTGTTTTTGCGTTAGCCAAACAGTATCTTCTTTTAAACGAACCTCTAACTGAGGTCCTTCATCGGATTTATATATTATAATTTCGCCTTTTTTAATTTCTTCTTTTGTCATAAAGTTCTCCAGCATTTTTTTATCGGTTTTAGTTATTCCAGTTTTTTTAAAGATTTAAAAAAGTTACTTGTTTATTGAATATGAATAATCCTGTACCATATTGTCATTTTTGTCTTATTTTGGAAATATGGCAAATTATATTTCCATTTTTAGAAATATAAAGATATAATAGTATTCTTTTTCAACATATAAATGCTATATTACACCAACTCGGTATCTAATATTTTGAAGGAATACAGTATTTTTTGACCAACAGTAAATTCTCAACTACTGATTTAAGGTAATCTTATAGGTAATGTGGTTTAATGTGGCTTTAAGTTAACTATCATTTTAGTGTTTTAATTTTTTTATCAATCTCATCATATAACTCTGACCCTGCTTGTTCAAATATCTTTAATAAATCTTCATAAGTATTTTCCCCACCTAACAAGTCCCAAAATTCATGACCCACTAACACTTCTTCCGATAAATCAAATAACCCCTGCAAGGTCCAGCGTTCATAAGGTTTCGGTTCATAAGGATTGTAAGGAATAGCAACTATAGTTTTAATTTTTACATCAGTTTTTTCACTACTTCGCATTGCAATCCAATCCAATAATTGCTTTTTTATCCCAATGAATTCATTGATATTTGGTTTAGCAGTTTTAATTTCAAAATAATATTCTATGCCATTCATTTCTATATAAAGGTCAACTCGTTTTTTCAATTTCCTTCCTAAATTTCCTTTCTTGGCAACCTCTAAAATCTCATCAGTCTCTTTTTCTTTATCAGGTTTGCGCAAAGCTGATCGTAAATCACGCATAATTCTATCAATTGTTAAAACTGACTCACTACTGATATAACCTACAAATTCTCTATATTGACCAATAGCCATTTTTGCTTTTGGTTCAGCTATCAATTTCCCAATTTGTTCAAATATTGAAGTACCTAACATTGTGTTAACTGATTGAATAAAGGAAAATATAGCCATTCTATCTTTGCCAAGTAAGCGAAAATGAAAAGGCATATAATTTGTTTCAGGAGCATAAGTTGCCAGCTTATTGTGGATCTTCCCAATTAAATAATCTTTTATTTGTTTACTTTGTTGGATAGTAAGTGCCATATTATTCTCTATCTTTTAAATGGAATATCGTCTCAGAATAGGGAGATTTGTCTCTTTCCGTCCTATTTAATACAGGGCGTTTAAACTGGTTTATAATCTTCATACTAGCTCGCTGAGCAATTTCTGGATATAGATTGTACTTATCATTAGCAACTAAAAATACGTTAAAATCTTTTGCTAAAAAATTTCGGCAATTCAGTAAAACTTTTGAAATTCCTTCTACATAAGCAACTCGTGCCTCTGGTCCTTTTCCTTTATATAGAGGACCTATTTCAAGTTCATCTTTACGTTGAAAACCAAAAAGATCATAGGCATAAGCATGTTGTTCATGGTAATCAATCTGCCCAACGTAAGGTGGAGAGGTAAAAATCCCCTGGATTTTATTTTTTAACAATAATTCATAAAATTTCTTATTTCGTTTTTCAATTTCCTTAAAAATATCCATTGTACGAGAATCGGAAGAAATAATTATGTAATAAGAATGGGTTTTAAGTTGAGAAAAAGTTTTTAATCGGTAAAATGTATCAATTGCATAACGATTAAACCACGTTTTTATAGAAAAAATTGGTTTACATATTTTTTTGTGTTTCCAACAATAGTAAGTAGTTACTTGTGGTTCTTTAAGGGTAGCTAAATCTGAATGTGTTGTAGCACGACAGGATCTAATTGTTCTACTTAATATTACTGCTAAAATCTTTTTGTTTTTTATATCTTCAATTTTTTTAATTAACTCGAAGGCAAAATCAATCTCTTTTTTTACATTCCTGATATACCATTTATCTAAAAAGTTTTGAGCAGAAAAATGATTAAGTTCAATATTGTATTTTTTAACCAGATCATTATAAATATCTAAGAACTCTTGTTCTTTTTCAGCACCATATTGCTCCTCATCTATTCGTTTTGTGTTCACCTTATATTTGAATTCCGGACTGGGGAAATGCTTGCGATTAAATTCGGCTAATTGTAACAACAGTTCTTCTTCAAAATCTCTAACATTGCTTTTAGATTCAAATTCAGCAATAGCCTTTTGAATTTTTCTGATTTCCTTTTCCAGAGAAGTAAAATCATAATTAAGTAGTTTTGCTTCTGCAATCAGACAATTAAACCGAGATATGTCAATTCCTATGGAATGCATTCCCATTTCATTAGCTTGTACCAACGTGGTTCCAGAACCCATGAAAGGATCAAGAATAATATCTCCAGGCTTAAAATAAACACCTTTTTTAAAATCATCTATATGATCATCTATAAAATATTGAACCAGCTGGGGGATAAATTTTCCTTTGTATGGGTGTAAGCGATGCACATGCTTTGTAGTATCTTTTTCTCTTAAGTGATCAAAAGATAAGGACCAATTTAAATCTTCACCCAGTTGCTTTTTCCAATTTATTTCACGCCAACCTCGATAAGACTGGTAATAATGTCTTAAATCATCTACATCTACCAGTATCGAATTCCCGCCATTGTATTTTCTTACTTTTCCATACTGAATTAAATAGGATATATTAGACTCACTAATTTCTCTCTGTAAAAAATCACTTGCCCATTGGCTTGCTTCTTTAATTGTAAGTAGGGTTTTTGTGTGATACATAGTATTTCCTTAAAATTGTTATTTAAACTTACTATTTTTTGAGATATTAGTAGAAATTTACATTCATTTGTCTATTAATTATGATAGCAAATTAACATAAATCAAGCAATAAAATCATTAAATAGTATCTTCGAATATAACCTTGAAAGGAACTTAGTAATAAGATTAATAAAAAGTAGGTGGTCGGGGCGAGAGGATTTGAACCTCCGACCTCTTGGTCCCGAACCAAGCGCGCTAACCAAGCTGCGCTACGCCCCGCATAGTTACGAACAAAATTATATCACACCTCAGGTAAGGAAACCACTGATTTTAGTCTGAGGGCAAGGAAAGAAGCAATAATCACTTTTAAACAATCACCCGGTAAAAAGGGAATTGCTCCCACCAGGACAGCCTCCTTTATCCCTATTCTGGTGATAATTAATAATTGGATTACTCCAGTAAGATATATTATAAATGCTCCCAGTAATCCCACAGTAAAATAAGACCATATGCTGGCTTCTTTTAACTTTTCAATGAGTTTTCCAATAACATAAGCAGAGATAACAAAACCTATTAAAAAACCTCCAGTTGGTCCCACTAAAATCCCTAAGCCTCCTCTAAACCCGGAAAAGACCGGTAAACCCACTGCTCCCAGCAAGATGTAGATTAATTGACTAAAAGCACCCAGTCTGCTTCCTAAAACCATTCCGGATAAAAAAGTAAACAGGTTTTGTAAACTTATGGGAACTATGCCAATAGGAATGGAAATAAAAGCACCGGCAGCAGTTAGTGCTGCAAATAGGGAAACCAGAGTCATTTGACGAATAGTTATTTTTTTCATTGGCAAACCTACAATTTACAATGTTCTTTAATAATATATCTTTCCACTGTTTTTAATATATTTATAAGTTTTTATCAATATAGATAGCCAGCTTCCCTAAACAGTGAACATAACTGCCATATTCATTATCATACCATCCAAATAAGGTAGAGTGAGTTATTGGAATATCAATTGTTTTATCAGAATTGAATCCCACCTTTTGCAGCATTCCCGGATTAAGGCTGATAAATCCAGTTCGAGTATGAGTATCATGACCCTCTATAACAACTGCATACAGTTTTCCTTTTAAATCTGATGATACATTCTGATTATCGCTGTAACATAAAAGATTTTTTTGTGCTCCTTGAGCTGTGTTCTGATAGATACTATTCAGAAATTCTCGATTAATGATAGAATTTCCTCTTTTATCCAAATAGGTATGAAAAGTAAGATTTAAAATAATGAGAGAAACGGTATCGGTGGGAATTCGAACAGAATCTGCCATAAAACCAACCCTTTTCACCTCTGGCAAAACTTTTTCTAAGGTATTGGCAGCCCCAGTAGTAGAAAGGATAATATTATTAAAGACCATTCTATTTTTTCGTAAATCTGTATCACCAGCACCAGGCAGTGAATCAAGCACTCGTTGGCTATTAGTGGCAGCATGAATGGTGGATAAGGATGCTGTTAGTATATTTTTGGTTTCTTCTCTTTCTAGTAAAGGTCTTACCATGTGGGCTAAAGCAGTAGTAGTGCATGAAGCGGCAGAAATAATGTTATGCTTATGTTGATTAAAGGAAGTGTGATTAATACCATAAATAAGGGTACTGCAGTCCACCGGCATTTTTCTGGATTTATCTTTTATTTTAAAAGGTGCACTATTAATAACCTTTTGAGCTCCGGCAAATAGATGCCCTCTCAGGCTACCTATATCATTATCTTCAGCAACAGTAGGATCATTAAAAGCACCAGTAGTATCAATAACTATTTTTACTCCATATTCTTTCCAGCCTATATTTCTGGGATTTCTCGCTTGACATAATATTTTTACTGGTTTCCCAAAAATTTCTAAAAGATTTTCTTTTTCATTAATAATCTTAATATCTTTTTCTGCCTTTATACCAAATAAAAATCTTTCTATAGAGCCATAAGTGGAATCTGTAGCTATCAAATTGGCAATATCTACCAGATTAGTTCCAACCGAACGCCCTATATTTATTATAAAACTATCAAAATGATTTTCCTGCAGCTGATACCATAAGGTTAATTTACCAATTCTGCCTAATCCATTAATACCCAGGCGATTCTTTGTACTATTTGAGTCCAATTTATAGGTTTCCCTTCTCATTAAAATAAGATATTTGTTCTAAATCAATAGCATGATGACCTTTATAGATATTCCCCAGGTAGGCATCTATGGCAATTTTATCACCAGTTTTGAATTCCGTATTATTAATAATGCATTTCTTTTCCCCTTCTAGTACTATTAAGTGTTTACAATTCACCACACAAACTTTACCTAACTGGGCAGCGGTGACTGCTGCATGAGAGGTGACTCCGCCACGTGAAGTTAACAGTCCATCACATTCAAATATCATTTCAATATCATCCGGTACTGTATCAGGTCGAATTAAAATCTTGTGCTCTTGAGGATATCTTTCTGCCAGCAGTCTTATATCATCCAGGCTAAAAGCAACACGACCATTCATTGCCCCTCTACCGACTCCGATACCCGATCCAGCCAGATGGCTAAGAATATCTGGACTGGTAAAAATAGGAGTTTTTTCTTTATCCTTCAGGGCATACGGTCTGGTTTGCAAGATATATAAATCTTGCCTGTGTTTTGACTTAAAGGTAAATTCAATTTCTTGATGCTCATACCCTCTCTGATAAATTAACTCTTTTGCTAATCTAAGCAATTCTTGATAAATTTCCGGAAATTGTTTTTCCAGAGACTCTCCTCTAAACTGAGGAAATTTTTTATTTTGAAATTCGGAAACCGGTAAAGTATAAACTAATCCAGATACAATATCTTCTCCCTGACTGCAACTGGTAAAATCGCCATATAAGGTAACCTCCGAACTTTTTTCAAATGGTACCTTGGTAAAAAAGACTCCGGTCCCCGATTCAGTATTAATATTACCAAAAACCATTTCCTGTACTATAACTGCTGTTCCCCATTCTTCGGCAATCTGAAGCTTTTTACGAAAAATTTGCGCTCTATCATTGTACCAGGATTGAAATACAAGAATTATAGCCTGGATCAGCTGTTTGAAGGGATCCTCTTCAAATTTAATCCCACAATCCAGCAGCAAAGTTTTATAAGAAAAGGCAATCGCTTTCATCTGTTCTTTGCTAAATTTTCTCTTTTCTTCTACTTCATATTTTTGTTTAAATCCTAAGATAAGTTTGTCAAATTCATCTCGCTCTATTCCATGAGCCATGCCCCAATTTTGTAATAACCTTCGGTAAGAATCCCAGACTGCCCATCCATACTCAGGGATTTTGCTTAAACTTTCGGCAATCTCATCATTCATACCAATATTCAAAATGGAATCCATAGCTCCAGGCATGGGAATGACTGTTCCGGAACGAACTGCCAGGAAGAGAGGGTTTTTTAAATCTCCAAATTTTTTCCTGGTTATTCTTTCTAATTCCATTAATTTATCTCTTATCATCCCCAATATTGCCTGGTACATTTCAGGAAACTGCATGATAGCTTTTCTATCTCGAAACCATTCTGTAGTAAGCACAAAACCTGGCGGAATGGGAAATTTGTAGGAATATAATTTTTTAAGATAATAGGCTTTGGCACCTAAAAATATCTGGTTATCTACTTTAGGATTGGATTTGTGTAAGGAAGTACATAATAATTTGGGATTATAATTGAGTAACATATGAATCACTTCTGGTTTTAATCTCGCCATCATATTTCTTAAAGTACTCAGTATTTTAGAAACATAATTATCTAAACTTTGCACTAAAAAAGCGGCAACGATTATGTCACGGTAAAATTCTTCTGATTTCCGGTAGATAATGTGCTCCTGATTGGTTTTGTTAGAAGTATCGGTCCCCATGATGTTTTGCCGAATAATCGTTTTCAGAGATGAACTGAAGGGCAGTATATAATAATTATCAATTATTTCTTTAATATTGAGAGTAAAAAAATAGAAAATATTCACAAACTGGTCCATGGAAAAGGTTGTAGTTTTAAAACTATAATTAAGCATTTCCAGATGGGAGTTAAAATTCTCATTGGAAATTCCATTTAGACTTAATCCTTCTTTAAATAAATCTAATATTCTGGCAGCATTATGGAAACCATCTATAGTCATATAATCCAGATTTCTTTGACTGATTAATTTACTGATAAGATAATCTGCTAATTTTTCCAGGCGCAGAATTAATCCCATAGCAACTAATTTTTGTTCATAATATTGTCCATACATGGAAGGAATTCCGGAGGCAATATGACGCTTAAGGTATATGCTTTCCTGGGCTTCAGTCTTGGGAGATTCCAGAATGATTTTCTTTAAGCGGGAGATCATATTATAAATAAGTTTTATCGAAGCGGTACATTTGTCATTTTTAATATTATTTTCTAACTTTTTTATTTCCCTGATGGTAAAAATATTTGATTTTTGCAAATCAAGGCAAATAAATTTATAATCCAGTGTATATTTATGTTTTAATAGTTGATAAAGTTCAATCAGATAAATAATTCGCTTGCTATTACAGTCATCAAGGTTTTTGATTTTTTCTAAAGCCTTTTTTATTTCATCAATATCCTTCTCCAGCATAGCTACTGGACTTACTTTCATTGCTTTACAAAGCTTACGTGTAATATTATGTACCGGATCAAACCACTTTCCTGACACAGACAACTCTTTTTGAACATCGCTGGGAAGATACTCTAATAAAGGGTGATGATTCCTGTCATACCAGAAACAAAAAATTCTTCTTATCAGTTCTATCTGTGAGTTATTGCTTTCTACATGTACTTGCTTTCTTAAAAAATGGATTAATCTATCTTCACTATAAGAAAGTTTATCTATATCTGTAGATAGTTCCCTGATCTTTCCCTCTGCTCCAACTGCGCTAAAATAAACCGGAAAAAGGCTTAGTAATTGCTTTATTAACACATAGTTTGATTTGATATCACTATTGAGTAATTTGCTAACATCCCTTTGAAAAAGATCTTCATCTCGAATAAGCACTCCTCCCAGCTTCAAATTTACGATTAAAGCAGATATGAGCTTACTGCTATGCCGGATTGAGCACTTGATTAATTCAAGCCATAATCTAATTATCTTGAGATGATTATTATCGGTCTGAATTTGCCAATCATCGTTAATTTTTACTTCACCAGGATAAATAAAACCAAATCTGATAAGATGCTCAATCAAAGTATCTATATAGGTCTGATCTTCTGTTTGATATATACCTTGCCCCAATCTCAACAAGCATTCTAAAATCTTTTCCATATTTTCAGTTTTGAGGCTATTAAAGAGGGAGAAAGTAGTGGTCAAAAAACTATTCAGAGGTAATTCTGCTATATCTTCAGGGGCAAACCTTTTATAGAGCTGGGCTAATTCCACTAACAGAGAATCTCTTAATCCCATCATTTCCGGGATTTCCAGTAAGTAATAAAGGAAATGTATTTTCTCTAAAATCGATGCATCTTTTTCAAGGTAACCAATTAATTTAGCTATACATTCTTTAAAATCAGGGATGCTGTCCAGTTCCTCCCAGTTATGGGCTTGAGATAATTTTTCCTGCATTTCGGAAATAAATTGTTTTTCTCTTTTAGCGATATTTAAGATTTCTACCTTATATTTCTCAGAAAAATATTTATCCTGCTTTTGACACCATTCCTGGAAATCCAGCTGATTTTTCCATATCTGTATATTTTCCTTTAGAGATACCCTGAGTAAATTCTCCATTCTCCGGGAATAATCTCTATGCTTGGTGAGGTGAGTAGGAAGCTTTTTTAATAAACTCGATGAGTATATTCTTATATCTTTATCATGGTGTAAGGTTTTATCCAGAATATGAAACACTTCTTCAGCAAGAAAATCTAATTCCACTTCCATATAGTCATCTTTGGCTAACTCCCGAATGAATTCAAATAAGGTTTCCAGAACTCGTTGTTTGTCCCTAAAATTAAGCTCTTTATTTAACATATCATTAAATAATGTTAGGATGGCTTTGATAGCCCTACTCGCTTCAGGGTGAGATTTATAAAACCACATATCATTGAGGGCTATCTCTCTGAGTTTTTCATGGACAAATTTTGGTCTGAGAGGAGAAAGGTAAATTTCTGTCAAGAAATTTATTATTCTCTGATGGATACCAAAATAAGCAGAAGAAATATCTAATAACCATTTTTGTTCAGTAGAAAGATTTTTATCTTTTACTACTTGCCTGGTATCTTTTTGTATTATTGGCATTTTACCTTCTTTGTAACCTTCCCTTCTACTTTTTTATTTTAGAACAGTACCAGATATTATTTCCATAGTTTTACCGTCATCCGTTTTAAAAATTAAGGCACCTTTATCTGAAATATTAATAGCTTCTCCAGCAATAATTTTTTCTTCGGTATCCAGCCTAATTCTTTTCCCTATTATATTGTTGTAGAGTTTCCATTCTTCTAAAATTAAGGAAAAATCTTTTCTTTTCAACATCTCATAAAACTTTTCCCACTCAGTACAAAGATACTGCACTAACATAACCCGGGGTATCAATTGCCCAGTAATTTCTTTTAAGGAAATAGAACATTTGCGAATATCTTCGGGTAACTCAGATGAGTCATTATTGGCATTTATGCCTATTCCTACTATAACCCACTGTATATTCTTTGTCTCTGTACTCATTTCAGTTAATATACCGCATACTTTCCTATCATCTATAAGTATATCATTGGGCCATTTAATTTGCGCCTTAATTGGAAACAATTTACTGATTGTGTTAGCTACAACCACAGCAGCCATTAAGGTAATTAATCCTATAGAAGAAGAAATAATTTCAGGATACAATATTATAGAAAGCCAGATGCCACCTGCTGGAGAAAACCATGTTTTCCCTAATCTACCTTTCCCTTCGCTTTGTTGCTCAGTAATAATAATTGTTCCTTCTGGTATGTTATCGGTTTTTCTTAGAATCTTCTGTTTAGCTATTATATTAGTAGAGGTTAGTGCAGGAAAATAATAGATTGTTTGTCCAATATATCTGGTAGTTAGTTTATTTTTAATCTCAAATGGTAACAAAATATCAGGACGGGAAATAATACGATAACTTTTTTGATCATTTATAGAAATAGAATATCCTAATTGTTTTAATTGCTGAATCTGTTTTTCTACTTCTGCCCGGGAAAGTGAGAGCCTATTACTTAATTCTTCTATCGCTATGGGATACTCCTCTGATAGATAAGATAATACGGGAATATCCAGATTTTTTAAATTCATTTCCATCAATTTTTCTATTCAATCCTTAACATCAGTTGAGTCAAAAGAGACTTTTTCTACTCCCTGCAATTTAGTCAGAATTTTTTCAGTGATCAGTTGCAGATGTTCCGTTCTCTGCACAAAATCAAGATCATCAGTGGGAACTGTCAAAATAGGACAAATAGTAAATCCCTCTAACCATTTCTCATACAATATATTGAGTTGTTCTAAGTAGGCTCTGGAAATTTTTTTCTCATAATCCCTGCCCCGTAAGGCAATTCTTCTCTTTAAAGTGTCAACAGATGCCTGCAGGTAAATTATCAGATTAGGCGGAGATAAAAAATCCACCATAATACTGAATAACTCTCTATAATTATGATAGTCTCGGGGTTCCATCAATCCCTGTTCATACAAATTTTTAGCAAATATATCAACATCCTCGTAAATACTACGGTCTTGTACCACAGAAGATGGGTCTCTCACTATAGTCTGGTGATGTTGAAAGCGTTTAGAGAGGAAAAAAACTTGCAGATGAAAACTCCATTTTTTCATATCATAATAAAAATCTTCTAAATAGGGATTGTTTTCTACCACTTCATAAAAAGCCTTCCATCCCAGCCGTTTACTCAAAAGCTTGGTCAAACTTGATTTTCCGCTTCCGATGTTTCCAGAGATAATAATAAATTTTTTCATAACTAAGTGACTCTTTCTCATTCTTTGTCTTTCTCTTGAACCTTCTGACACACAAACTCTAAATCACGACTATTGCCCACAAAATCTAATTCATCAGCATTAATGATGACCAGCTTGGTTTGGGGAAAACTATGCTGATTAGTAAAATAGTCTTCATAAGATTTATTTAGTCTTTCCATATATTGAACAGAGATTTTACGTTCAAAAGGACGGTCTCTGAGCATTATCCTTTTCATCAGTAAGTTGGTGCTGGCTCTTAAGTAGACAATCATATCAGGAGCAGGTATATCCCGACATATTATTTGATATAGATGTTCATACATTGCCAGTTCATTGCCGGAAAGAGTAAGGTAAGCAAAAATCCGGTCTTTAGCAAACATATAATCCGAAAATGACAATTGTCTGAAAAGGTCCTGTTGAGCAGCCTTTACCTGCTGGTCATATCGACTTAATAAAAAGAAAATCTGGGTTCGAAAAGCAAAGTCTTTTATGTCTTCATAAAAATGAGGTAAAAAAGGATTTTCTTCCACAACTTCCAGGATAGCTCGGGCATTATATCGTTTGCTCAATTGTAGCACTAAACTTGTTTTTCCGGCACCAATAGCTCCTTCAACCGCAATATACTTACTCCGGAATGCGTACATTTACCACACCTCTTCTTCTTTTGTAATTCGGGACTAATGATACTTAGATAGGGATTCAAGGTGAATCCTTATCCTTGTGAATCCTTGCATTAGTACTTAGTATATCGTATCTAATATACCGTAAATTATATAATTTATTTTTCTTTATCAAAAAAATTTTTATAGTATCGTAATGTTAAAAAATTCCGATATTCTAAAAAAAGATTGATAATTCCAATAGATAAGGATAAATCAGGCTGACTTTTGCCAGCCTGATTTATTTTTATTCATTGTCGGGGCGTTGAGGCGTTATACTACTTTATAAATATATACTGCCTTTACTTTTTGGCAATCAATTATTTATTTAGCTTCACCAGTGGATACTTTTTCTTTAAATTTACCCAAAGCCTGGAATCCACTATAGACTACAAAGCTAGCTAAGATTAACAATAAAATAGATACTGTACCGAGAAGAACATTGCCCCTACCAAAATTGGTAAAGACCAGATTAATAAGGGCAACAATGGTAACAATCATCATAAAAGCCATAGGATAATAAGTGACTTTGAAGTTTTTACCCAGATGAGCTAGATAGGCAGTGGCACCCATTAAGGATAAACCAGCCAATAATTGGTTAGAAGAACCGAAGATCGGCCAGATTGCAGCCCATTGTCCGGTTAAGGCCAGTGCTCCACCGGCAATAACAGTTATAATGGTACCCATATAACGATTAGAAATAGAGGGCATTTTTTCAGCTGTTAGTTCTTCAAAGCAGTACCTTCCCAGACGTGTTGCTGTATCCAGAGATGTAATCAAAAAGGCAGAGATAGTCAAAGAACCAAAGACAACACCGGTCTGTTCCGGGACACCTAAACCAGCTAAAAATTTACCCAGACCGTGTGCAAATATACCAACTGCACCACCCCATTCAGCCAAACCTGTCTTCATCCCTTCCTGAGTCAATATAGCAGCTGTACCAAGGGCAATAACTGCCAGCACTCCTTCAAGAAGCATGGCTCCGTAGCCTACTAATCTGGTATCTTTCTCATTGTCAAGCTGCTTTGCTGTGGTTCCAGAGGCAACCATGGAATGGAAACCAGAAACTGCACCACAGGCTATAGTAACAAATAACATGGGGAATAAAAATCCTACCCCTGTTTTGAAACTGGTATAAGCAGGATAAACCAAAGTAGGTCTGACAACCAGTATTCCAAGGATTCCACCAATAAGAGCAACATAAAGCAGGAAAGAGGAGAGATAATCACGAGGTTGTAATAACATCCAGACCGGCAAGGTTGAAGCCAGAAAGATGTAGGCAATTAAAATCCAGGTCCAAGTCACTTGATTGAAGAATAAAAATGGTGAATTAAGTCCAATCCAGATGGAAACAAAGAGGAGAATTACCCCAATTACTGTAACCAGTGGTAGACTCATATTGGCACGATAAAGAGCGAATCCCATAGCCATGGCAATCAATAACATTAAAAATCCGGCTGTGGCAACAGAGGCATTAGCGGCAAAAGCCTGGGCAGTTAAAATGGTAAAGACTGCAACCACCAATACCAGAGCTAACCAGGCAAATAGTAAAAACCAGGTTCTTGCTTTCTTACCCACATACTGTCCAATAATCTCACCCACAGATTTGCCCTTATGACGAGCTGAGGTAATCAAGCCGAAATAGTCATGTACTCCTCCTACAAAAATACAACCAAGTACAATCCAGATAAAACAGGGCAGCCACCCAAATACTACTGCTGCAATTGGGCCGGTAATTGGTCCGGCACCGGCAATGGAGGCAAAATGGTGACCTAGTAAAACCGGAGCCTTGGCTGGAACATAATCTACCCCATCAGTCATAGTGTGTGCTGGCGTCTTGGCTTTGTCATCAATCTCAACTAATTTATCTAAAAAACTTCCATATATCCTGTAAGCAATAATATAAAGAATAATGGCTAAAATCAGTATGGTTAACAGACTCATTAGAACAAACCTCCTTCAAAAATGATTAGAAAGAAATTAATTAATAAATGTTTTTAATAAAAAATAATGATTGAAAAATGAGCAATAGATCGATACCCCGACAATAGGATTATACATTTAAATCCTAAAACTTGAGCAAGAACAGATAATATAAGCGATTGTATTAATTAATTAATTACTGATTGTTTTTTACCACCCCCTAATTCCTTTTTAAAATTATAGACTGAGGCAATTTCTTTACCTTTGGGATTACAGTATACGCAACTGTGTTTAAGGTCAATAAGCAATAAACGAATATCACACCAGCCCTTTATTCCTAAGACAAAGGTCTTGCCATATCTGAATCTTTTAGTAGTAGCAATTGCCTCTGGAGAAAAACCTTGAGCAGATATTATTATTCCATTGATTGTGTGAGACATCACCTCAAAAGAAGGGATAACCAGTTCCCGGGTGATATTGATTAAAAATTGAGAAAAATCATTTATAATTCTATCATCTACTAATTGTTCAAATCCCTGGACAAAGATAATTTCTTTTTCCTGGTAACGGTCAATTTGAATTTTTTTGGTAAGAACATGACGGTAATGCTCTAGAACAGAAAGAGCATATATATCTATTTTCTTTCCTGAGATTAATTTGTTAGTTTCAACATTATAATGCAGCTTATATCTTTTTGATAATCCTTCAAGATATTCTGATAATGTGGGTTGCATTTTGCTTTTTAATTTCCTTGCTAGATTTATTATTTTTTTTCTTCACTTAACTATTTTTATTTTATTACAATCATTTTTCGATTGCAACTATATTAATTGTGGGATAAATATTATTTATAAAATGGAACATAATCCTTTCCACATCTACATTAAATACTTACCACTTTTATTTTCAAGCTCATATTGGTATTCTATTTTTTCTTTTTATGCTGGCAAAATGCTAGAATTAATTATTATTCTCATCCACCGCTGCCAGGAATAACAACAATTATTGCACAGATAAACTCATGCCCATGGCCTCCCTGAGCAAATTGATCCGGAATTTTTTCTATAATTATTGTGTTATTAAAAAGATATCTGGAAAGAAAGAGCTGATGATATATGACTATTTTCCTTGACATTTCTCAGCTTTATGATAATATTTAAGTATATTAGATAGTGTTACAATTAATATTTTCGTAACACAATAACCAAAAAAGAAGCAGATCGTGGGAAGACTTATGATAGTGTATAAATGATAAAGCGTAAAGGAATCAATGATTAAATTAGCAGTGGATTATAATAATATCAATGCTATGGTTGAACGTGGCATTAAGCTACATGGTCACTCCGGACCCTACCTTAATCTGGGTATTAAGATGGGTTTATTTGCCCTGGATTTGCTGGGAGTAAAAGGATATTTTGATCTCTCAACTGAAATAGAATTAGAATACCGTACTCCGACATCCTGCTTGATCGACGGTTTACAGATATCTACCGGTTGCACTATGGGCAAAGGAAACATCAGAGTAAAAAATAATCCTGGTATAATTAGAGTCCTTTTCAAATCAGACCACAAAACACTTCTGGTCACCTTAAAACCAGAAATAAACAAACTAATTGACTTCCAAAAAGAAAGCTGCGAAACTCTGGGAGAACAAATCCTGAATATACCCAATAAGCAGATATTTAATTATGAAATTAAATGTGAACCTTCTAAAATAATTGGTGAGCAAAACAGCACTATTCATTAAGGCAAAGAATGTTACCCTTTCAGTCTTCCTTTCATTAAAAAGCAGAAAAGGCTAATTTTTCAAGCTCATATATCAAATCAGAAAAATTAGCCTTTTAATGTTTTCATCAACTTAAACTTTATGATTTTTAAAGAGACAACAATTCATCTACCTTAATACTTTGATAATCTTCCCATATCCTGGATTAACTTTGATAGCACCATGTTCATAAACAACTTCCCCTCTTACTATAGTCTGTTCTGGTTGTCCATAAACTTCCCATCCATCAAAGACTATGGCGCTGTCTTTGCATTTAGTAAACATTTTATCTTTGTCTATTTTGCCTTTCTGATCTGCATCAAAGATAACAAAATCTGCATCAGCGCCTACCATTATCACTCCTTTTTGGGGATATAATCCGAAAATACGAGCCGGATTTTCACAGATTAGTTGTACCATCATAGCCAGATCAAGCTTATCTTCCTTAACTGCGGTAAACATTAAGGGAAGTCTGGTAGAAAGTCCAGGGAAACCAGCCGGAGGTACAAAAATGTCACCATTACCCTTTTCTTTCTCCTCTTTAGTATAGGGAGCATGATCACTGCCAATTATATCAAAATAACCTGCTCTTAAATATTCCCACATCTCCTCTTGTTCAGCTTCACTACGGACTGGTGGATTACATTTAGCAAAAGCACCGTGCTTAACTAAAGCCTGTTCATTCAAAAACAGATAATGAGGACAGGTTTCCGCAATAGCTAATACTCCTTTTTCCTTTGCTTCTTGAACTAGTTGAACTGCCTCGGGTGTACTGATATGAGCTATTTCCACCTTTGCCCCAGTCTTTTCAGCAAAAAGTAATATTTTAGCAGTAGTTTCAATTTCTACAACAGGAGGACGAGATCTCTCATGATAGATAGGAGAAGTCTTTCCTTCTTTCCTGAGCCGGGCAATGTTTTTCTTAATCATATCATTATTCTCGGCATGAAAAGCAGTAATGAGATCAGTTTCAGCTAATATCTCCATCAATTCATACTGATCACCTGTATCAGGTGCAGTCAATCCAATAAATTCCTTTTCCCTCCCTTCGGGAGCTTCATGTAAGAAAGTTTTAAAAGCAACTATACCTGATTTGGAACATGGTAAAATACTTTCTTTCTGGTCAATCCCGGCAGCTCCAAAAAAGGCTATATCCACCACTGCTTCCTTTTCAGCAATAGCCATTCTGCTTTTCACAATTTCCGGAGAATAAGGTGGCGGAGAAGATATGGGCATTTCCAGCACAGTAGTTACCCCACCTAAAGCAGCTTCTTTGGTTCCCGAAAGAAATGTTTCTCTATATTCATCACCTGGTGCTCTAATATGGACATGCGGATCTACTGTTCCAGGTAGAATTGTTTTTCCCTTGGCATCAATAACCTTTTCTGCTTTTAAAGCATTTTTACTAACAACAGCAATTATTCCATCTTTAATACCGATGCTACAGCTTACTAATTGGTCATTGATAAATACATTTCCGGAATTAATCGCTAGATCATAATTGTCCATTATATACCCTCCTGAGATTTACTAATATATTCTAGTTATTTTTACTAAAAATAAAACATTCAATAAATTGTTAATTATGTATTTTACCTATATTTAGCTATTTTGCTAGTTCCAACTCCATATCTAATAAAAGACTCTATCATCATCAAAGCACATACTAGTCCATCAATAACAGGGACTTCTACAACTTTTTCAATTTCTTTATCTAATCCTGCCATTCCAGCACATCCCAGTATTAAAACTTCAGCTCTATCTTCTTGTACCGCCGCCATCCCTTCTTGGAGTAACTTTTCTCTTTTATCGTTTTCAGTTGCAACTACACCTAAACCGGTAGTACGGATTGATGCGCATCGGTCTTCCAAGCCATATTTTTTGACCAAATCCTCTTTTTGGGGTATTTTTTTTCTTTTTAGTGATAATATGCTGAATTTGTGACCTAAAGGTAAAGCATAAAGCATAGACGCCTCGCCAATTCCTATAACCGGTTTATTGGTTAATTCTCTAAGCAGATCTATACCTATATCGCTATGACAGCCAATGATAAATCCATCATATTGTTTTTCCCAATCCTTGAAATATTTTAATAAATATTTTTCAGCAATAGCTGCATCCAAATAACTTTCAATTCCTAACGGAGCTTCTTCGATTTGCTTAACTTCAATTCTTGTATCAGCCAAGGCATATTTCTCACAGATCTTTCTAATCCCATCCGTTACCTCACTAGAACTATTTGGATTAATACACAATATCTTCAAGTGTCCCTCCTTAATAAGACTAATAGGTATTTCAGCTATCTTGCCACTAATTTTCCTTTTTGGGCAAGCCTGTTAGCTATTTTTTTCATTCCTAACTTTTCCAATACTGATCTAGTTTGTTTTCCTGTTTTAATATCCCATTCCCAGAGGCCATAATATTCATCTAACATTTTATCATATTGTTTTCTATCGATTTTAAATCCTTTGTATGGACCCGATTTTACCTCTTCCTGCATAAATCTTTTAGGAGGCATATCATCTTCCCGAGACATATTCGTATGTAGCTCATTAAACGCCTTTTCCATATTTCTGCCCAAGGTCGCATAATAATCCATTAAATCTTTTTCATTCACATTCAATCCCATACCAGTATTTATTAACTGAACAAAATCTGATATATCAAGAAAATTTGCTCCAGACCATGTTCCGACATAATTGCATATACCCAGATTATCTTCAATTTCTTTAGTTTTCCCCTGCCAAAAAACTCCATAAGCTTGATTTTCATAATCAATTACATTAAACTTACCAATACGTGGTTTAGGCCCATATCTTTTATTCCCCATGGTAGCCCCCCTGAGATGTCTGCCAGCAACTGGTGAAGTAGAAACTGCCAGCGCCCATGCTTTGGGGACCCGAAAAGGCTCTATAGAAGGCTGCCCTTTCATATGTATAATATAATCTTCTGAATTTCTGCCAATATTTTTAGCTGCTTCTATTAACCCATCAGCTAATAAATTACCTAATCCTTCTCTATAAGCCAGTTTTTTTAGCATTTCTATAAAAGATTTACTATTACCCCAATTTAATTCCAATCCATTGGTATCATTTTGGGAAATAATACCTTTCTCATATAATTCAAATGCCCATGATATTACTGCTGCAGCAAAATCGCCATCTAAGCCTAATTTGTTAGTCAGTATCCATGATCCTACGACTGCTTCCGGCTCCGAAACATCAACTCGGCAAGCATGCCCCATAATAGTATTAATCCAAAATCCCTCTCCTCTGGTTCCTTGGTATTCTCCTTTGCTTATTTCCATAAAGGGCATGCATCCAGTTGGACATAGATAACATGCCCTGACCTTTTTTACCATACTGGGAACGCCACTTTGGAGATTCATCAATCTGATTCTTTTTTCGTATTCCCACTGGTCATCCTGTCCGTTTTTAGCAACAATATTAGTATTCCAACCTTCCCATTCAGGATTTGTATAAAAATTCAAGGGAGCTTTTCTCATCAGAGCAGTGCTTTCTTGATTTATACACTTTTTGTTGCATTCTGCCACAATAGCCATAAACTTTTCCGGTTCGGCAACATTTATTTTTCCATGTCCACGAGCCACTATAGCCTTAAGCTTTTTATCTCCCATAACACAACCTACACCTGAGCCGCCAGCAGCTTTTGCAGTATCAACTATAATAGCTGAACCCCTTACCAGATTTTCTCCAGCGGAACCGATTGAAGCAATTTTAATATCCCTATCTCCGATTTCTGCTCGTAGTAGTTCTTCTGTTTCAAAGGTATCTTTTCCCCATAAATTCTCTGCATTTCTAATCTGAATATCATTGTCATTAATATACAGATAAACTGGACTTTTTGCTTTACCAATAATAATTAGGTTGTCATAACCGGCATATTTCAACTCAGGACCCCAAAATCCTCCCACATTTGCTGAGCCCTTTCCTCCATTAAATACATTAATGGTTGAAATATCAACACGACATGCTCCGGGAGCCATTGTTCCTACCATACTACCAACACCAAAACAAAGAAGGTTTTCTGGATCAGACCATTTGGTATTCTTTCCAATTTTTTCCAGCATAATTAGAGAATTAATTCCTCTTCCGCCTAGAGTTTTTAAGGCATACTTTTCGGTATTTTCACTCCATATTTTATTATCGGATAAGTCTATCCATAATATTTTACCTGCTAAACAACCTCTAATGTTTCTATTCTTACTCATAATCGTTTATCCTCATTACCCATTTGATAGACTTAGAGCCCCATAAGAACAGTATTTAACACACAGAGGGATTTCTTCCTCAGAACATTGGTCACAAGTTGACATAATCCTCCACTCAGCTTCACCACTAACCGGATTACGATATATTTTTATACTGCTTTTTTCCGGCCAAAAAGTACGGGTATGATGAAATGAACAGGCTAATTGACAGGATTTACAGTAATAACACAAATTAGCATTTCTTTTTATTATCAAATTTTACCCTTTTTTGCTGCCTCAAGATTCTATAATTAATGTTTAATTTTTTAACAGCTCTTTTCCGGCAATACCGACTTTAGTCATTTCATAAGGATCTAGTATCTTATTTAACTTATCTTCATCCATTATTTTATGCTTCAAAACCACTTCTCTGACGCTCTTATTCTTTAGAAAAGCCTCTCTAGCCACCAGGCAAGTTTTTTCATACCCGATATGTGGATTTAAGGCAGTTATAATACCAATACTTCTCTCTACAAATTCCCGGCATCTTTGTTCATTAGCTATTATTCCATCAATGCATTTTTCTCTGAGCATGTTCTGGACGTTGGTCATTAGATCAAAACTCTGCATTAAATTAAATGCCAATACTGGCTCCATTACATTTAGTTCTAATTGACCTGCCTCAGCGGCTAAATTAATGGTAACATCATTGCCTATGATCTGAAATACCACCTGATTAGTTGCTTCGAGAATTACCGGATTTACTTTTCCTGGCATTATAGATGAGCCAGGTTGAACTTCAGGCAACCTTATCTCATATAAACCTGCCCGTGGGCCAGAAGCCATTAACCTTAAATCATTACATATTTTAGATAATACCACTGCCCATGCTTTAATAGCTGACGAAGCTTCTACATAAGCATCAGCATTTTGGGTAGCATCTACTAAATCTTCTGCTATAAGCAAATCAAACCCTGACATTTCTCTTAGTATTTTTTCTACCAGTTTAATATATTCAGGCTCAGCATTAAGGCAAGTTCCTACTGCTGTTGCTCCCATATTTATTGTTTTTAGTCCTTCTATCGACCGAGCTATTCTTTCTCGTGACCTTTTTGCGGCATTAGTATGAGCTAAAAATTCCTGTCCTAACCGTATAGGAACCGCATCCTGTAAATGAGTTCTGCCCATTTTTAAAACATGGTCCAATTCCTTAGCTTTGGTCCGAAAAGACTTCTCTAATTTATCGGTAGCTTCTAATAATGCCTGTGATTTTATTAGTAGTGCGATTTTGATGGCTGTGGGAACTGCATCATTAGTAGATTGAGACATATTTACATGGGTTAGGGATGATATAACAGAAGTATCACCTCTTTCGCCTTCTCCGTATATTTCAATAGCTCTATTGGCAATTACTTCATTGGCATTCATATTATTAGAAGTTCCTGCTCCACCCTGAATTGGATCTAGCACAAATTCTTCATTTAGTTTACCGTCAATAACCTCTTGAGTAGCATCCATAATAGCCTTAGCCCGTTTTTCATCAAGTAGACCAATTTCCATATTGGCTTTTGCCGCAGCTTTCTTAACTATTCCTAATGCCTTAATAAAATCTCTGTCCATCTTATAACCAGTTAATTTAAAGTTTTCCATTGCTCTTAGAGTTTGTACTCCATAGTAAACATCATTGGGAACTTCTTTCTTCCCCAATAAATCCTCTTCAATACGATACTCTTTCAATTTAAATCTCTCCTTTGACTTATTATTCTTTCTTTATCTTATTTGCTATTACTTATCTAATACAGTTTCCTAAAAACATGCCCTATATCCTGGCTACCCCGCTATCACGTGCTGCCTGAGCTACTGCTTCGGCCT